>NZ_CEFZSK010000014.1:0-64167 GCF_979581665.1 Nitrospira sp. Vd2
ACAGGACACTAGCAGGATGTTGAAAAAGGCCGCCAGCTTCGTTCTCGCATCGCTCGGAGGCTCACCGTACAAACAAGAGTACGCTTCGCCCCCTCGCTCGCTGCGGCCTTGCTGAACAGCCTTTTTGAACATCCTGCGATATTCTTTCTGTTCATGTTGTACCGTGAAGTATTGTTGCTTCTGGCGTCCGGCTATCGTTTTCAACAGCCTGCTACCGACCCGACGCCGGCTGTCGCTCGGGATACAAGCCGGCGGGAACCCCCGAACGCGCCGGCGCCGCCGCTATCCGGCCTGCCAAGTCCTCAATGCACCCCCGGAGCAACTCGTAGCATCGAATCACATCGGCCAGTTCCCCTCGATACGGATCCTCGATCTCCAGGCCTCCATCCGAAGCGCTCCCGCAGAGCCCAAGGAAATAGACCTTCCCTCGGGCATGGGGGAACCGGCCGAGGAGTTCCGCCTCGTTGAAGGCGTCCATCACGAAAATCGCATCCGCGCGCCTCACGAGGTCGGGGGTCACCGGCATCGCACGATGCTCACGGAGCGAGACCGCAAAGGCCTGAGCGGCTTGGATCGCCCGCGGATCGGCCCCCTTCCTGGGGTCGGCATGCAGGCCGGCCGATTCCACGTCGACGCGCTGCCCGCGCGCCGCCAGCGCCTGTTTCAGTAACGTGGCGGCCATCGGACTTCGGATGATGTTGCCGTGGCAGACGAACAGAACGAAGTTGTTCACGGTGAGGCGACCGGGCAGGCGATCGCGGAGCAGACGGAGTTCCCGAAGGATCGCCCTTCGAATGAACACGCGCCGGGCTCTGGTCCCGAGGACGCGGCTCTTGGCTCGCACGGTCAGCACCCCATCCGGGATCACCCGGGTGAGGTACTGTTTCGCTTCGCCCCACAGCAGTCTTTTGATCACGCTGAACGTCTCGCTCACCGCAGGCCGTGGATCACGCCAGCTCCACAGCATGTCGGCAGTCCCCGGCGCGCAGTCCTTTAGGAATCCTGCGACCGCGCGTCCCGCGCTCCCCACGCCGCCTCTGCGCTGGACCTCGCCGTACCATCGCTCGATGGCACCCGACGTCCACCGCGTACGGACACCGACTCGATAGTGCCGCGGCACGCTCGGCGTCTCGCCGCGTGCGATCTGCCATTCGAGCCATGGGAAGTCCATGCCTGCTTGGACAGACAGCGCCAGCGAGCCCCAGTACCGGCCGTTCACTTCCATCAAGACGGCGCGGCCACTCGAGGGATCGACACGAAATTCCACCATCGCGACGCCATCCCATCCGAGTGCGCGAAGCAGGCGGACGGCGTGCTCCGCGAGCACTGGATCGACGGCCTGCGACTCCGCGATCACGCTCACGCCACCCGTGCTCGGCAGCTCTTTGATCCGACGGTGCTGGAACAGCGCGACCGGCTCTCCACGACGCATGAGCGTTTCGATGCCCACGCCCACGCCCTCGCAATACTCCTGAAAGACGCACGACTGCAGCATCGCGGGCCACGTCGCGACCGCTTCCCGCCACTCATCCGAGTTGTTGAACCGACGCACCTTGAACGGAACGCGGACATCGGCCTTGCCACGGGGCTTCGCAACGATCGGAAAACGCACGCCGTGGTCGGTCAACGTTTCGGGGGTCAACAATCCATATGTGATCGGAATCGGAATCCCGAGACGCTCGGCCAGCGTTAATGTCTCGGCCTTGTCAAGCACGCGGTTCACGATGTGCGGCGGTGGACAGCCGACGGCGACGAGATGGGACAAGGCGGTCCAATAGCGACCGACAAGAGCCAACGCGGTATCGCTGGCCGGGATCAGCCGATCATAGGCATGGCGATCCAGATGCTTGAGGAGCCATGTGAGGAAGAATTCCGGATCGGCCTGATGATCGGGGAAGCGCACGAACCGCCGGATGGCCCGTGACGCGAGCGCCGGCCCATGCGAAGACAACGCGGCGACATCCACCACCACACCGCGCCGTGCCAGCGACCTGGCAATTACCACCACGACTCGCGGCTCATCCCCCAGAATCAATGCGGTACTCATCACCTGCTCCCCGACAGCGCGGCATCCCGCAGCATCCTGACGCCGGTCCCGAACCATTGGGTCATACGACGACGGAGTGTGAGTTGGACGGCCTCCAGCGAAACGCGCCGTGCGCCGAAGCCACCCTTGAATTGCTCGAGCCCGGAACCCGCCGTGCTGACACCGCCCAAGTTGAACGTCTTCTTTCCTTCCGCTTTCAGGACCATCGCGATCTCATGCACAAGGGCGTGAGACGCGCCGCACCGCAGCCCTTCCGCACCCGTGCCAGCCGAATGGTAGTAGCCCCCCTCGCGGGCGATGAGGACGAGAATCGAAGACAGCACGCCGTCGTCGTCCCAGGCTTGAAACACCTCACCGGCGCCTGCTTCCATCAACGCGAGGACTTCTCGGGCGGCATAGCCGTCGGTGTCCGGGACCGCTTCTCCTCGCGCCTTGCGCCGCTCCATCGACGTCGCCATCAACGCAACATGCCGATCGACAGCCGCTCGATCGGTGGAGCGTTCGATACGCAGCCCGGACCGTTGTCCCCGCTTGATCTGGCGCCGATGGTGAGACGAGAGGTCGGCCCACAGCGCATCAGAGTGAAGCTCCAACACGTATTCCCATCGCTCGCGTCGCGCCCGCTCTTCTGGCAGGCGTGGAATGAGCGCCTCGCTGGACGCAAAGGTCGCCACATCCACCGTCACGATGTCATGGCGCCGGCATGCGTCGAGCAACGCCGGCCAAAAGGAGTCGGCGGCGATCAGGACGGGCAATGAGGTGATCTCCAGCCGCCCTCCGGCCCGTCCGCGCTGGATGAAGACCGGGCAGAGCGCGTTCGTCTCGCGCAGTCGATCGTCGATGAGCATCCGGCACTCCCATCCCAAACGAGCCCGCGCGGCGGCGTAGGCCGATGTAAAGAACGGATTGGCCGGCGCTGCACCGGCCAGCCGTTCGGCCCAGCCATCCGCCGTGGCATCGACAATCTCTATGCGGCGACGTTCAGGCATCGCGATACCGGCGCTCTAGGATGTTCGCGTCGATCGTGAATTTGCACGCCCAATTGAGATAGAGGTAGGGATTGTAGGCGCCGTCCACGGGGAAGGATCCTTTGACGCCCCCACGGACATCGGCGGGTCCCTCGACGGTGATGCTGCGCCGCACGTAGCGGTTGGCGCGCACGGCCGCGTCCCGGTATCGCATCTCACGCGTGGCGTCGAACAGCAGCCACCAGCACACGGCGATCTGTGACGTGCCCGTCAGGCACGACCAGGAGACGGCAGGCTTCCAGTCGGCGTTCAAACGCCCAGGCAAGTATCCCTCACCATCCAGCACGTCGAGTAGCGGATCGGCCGCGCGCCGCGCTGCCTCGACCCACCGGCGATCGTTCGTCAATCGGTACGCTTCGATGATGCCGCGCAGGACGTAGCCGATGGTGTGAGTGAGTGGTCGCGCTGGGTCGGTGAGGCAACACCGATCAAACCACCCATTCGCGCGTTGGTGCGAGCAGGCCCACCGCATGTTCGCGAGCGCGGCCTCGGCATACCCTCGTGCCGGCTCCAGCCGTGCCGCTTCGAGCAGACCCCACGCGACGTGCGTGTCGTAGACCTTCTCGCCTGAGGCGGCGAACGGACTCGGATGTCGGCGCCAACACCCGTCTTCGTCCTGCGTCGCAACGAGCCAATCGGCCGCCCGTACCATGGCGCTGCGATAGGGCTCACCGAAGTGCTCGGCAGCTGCGGCGAGGCCCAGTAAGATCTGCCCGGTGTTGAACGTCACCGGCACGACCGGCTGCTCACCGATCATCCCGCCTTGGAAGCCGCCGCCCAGCAATTGGATGGAGACGAGCCAGTCCGCCATGCGCTTCGCCCGCTCGATCACACCTCGATCATCGTGCTCCATCCCGACCACGAGCAACGTGGGAATGATGTAGCCGGTCGTCTCCGGGTAGGACGTGCTCCAACCCGACTGCAGACTGTAGTGCCGGGCCACACCGCCGTCATGTGAGGCCGATTGATCTTGCGCCCGACCGAGCCAGGCCAGGCCGGCCTCGATGATGCGATCGACCCCGGGATCGCGTTTCGGCAGACCGGCTCGATCACGCCGGCGCTCGGCCCGCGCGGCGGGCGATAATTCCAGATAGCGCCGCACGCGGCGAAGTGGCTCGACCAATCCGTGGACGGCTTCTCCCATGGCCATGCAGTGTCCTAGAGGTTACGTTCGTCGCTCCACCAACGGCGAGCCGCCTTCGTCGCCGGTCAGCGCTACTGCGCGGAGTCGCCGGCGGTCGGGTCCATCTCCGTAGAGCCTGTCGAAGACCGCGGCGATCCGCTCCGCCGCTTTTCCATCCCACAGTTCAGGAACGCGTCGTGGCCCTCGCCGACTCCGGATCGCACGTCGCCCCGCATCGAGAATCCCGGCCTTGTCGCAGCCGGCGAGTTCGTTGGTGCCGTGTTCAATCGTGGCCGGTCGTTCGGTGTTTTCTCTGAGCGTGACGCACGGCACGCCGAGCACCGTCGTTTCCTCCTGGATTCCGCCGCTGTCCGTGAAGACGACGCGCGCCTCGCACATGAGCGAGAGAAACTCGAGATAGCCCAAGGGCTCCAACACCCCAATGCGACCACGCGCCCGCACTCGCCGCACGACCGCCGGGGCACGCTCGAGCCGCTCACGCGTGCGCAGGTGGCAGGGAAAGAGAATCGGCAGTTCATCCCCAAGCTCGGCGAGCGCGTCCAGAATTCCGGCGAGCGTGTCTGGATCATCGACATTGGCGGGACGGTGCAAGGTAAGGACGGCGTATCGCTGCGGCTCGACTCCGTAGCGTTCGGCCGTTTTCAAGGCGCGCGCCCGCTCCACATGCTTGAGCAACGTGTCCACCATCACGTTTCCGACGAACGCGATCTTCGCCGCGTCGAGACCCTCGCGCAACAGATTGCGTGTCCCGCTGGGCTCCGACGTGAAGAGGAGGTCGGACACGTGATCCGTGACAATCCGGTTCAACTCCTCCGGCATCGTTCGATCGAAACTCCGAAGGCCCGCCTCCACGTGGGCGACCCGAATACCGATCTTCGCCGCACACAAGGCCGCGGCCGCCGTGGAGTTCACGTCGCCGAAGACGATGACCCAGTCCGGCCGTTCTTCCTCCAACACCGGTTCCAGCCGAATCATGATTTCGCCGGTCTGGCGACCGTGCGGCCCCGAGCCGATCTGCAGGTCGAGATCCGGCTTCGGCAGTCCGAGCTCGTCGAAGAACAGGGCCGACATCTCATGACTGTAATGTTGTCCCGTATGGATCAGGCGCAGCCGGGCCCACGTCCGTCGGGACAGCGCTTCCAGGACCGGGGCGGCCTTCATGAAATTCGGGCGAGCCCCGACAATGCATATCATCTTGACCACACCGGCTCTCTCGCGCACGTTCATGGGATGTTCCGGACGATCGGCGGTCCCAACCGATTCGCGATGGCAAGCGGAAGCCGCTTCCAGAGCCGGACGGCGAGGGCATATCGCGGATTGTGCGGATTCAATTCCGGCACGCGGCCGTCTGCCGTCCAGTACTCCCACGTGAGCGGCACCTCCACCGCACCCCATTGCCGCTTGAAGTGGTAGGGTCCAGACCCCGGCGTGCTGCGTCCAAAATCAAAGCGGCGACAGCCGGCCTTCAAGGCCAACTGAATCGCCTCCCAATACAGCCGATGATTGGGGCACCAGCGAAGCGCATCCCGACACGAGGCCGCCCACGGCACTTCCGCCGTCTCACCGTGCACGAGGACGATGCCCGCGGCCACGGCCTCACCATCGCGACGGACGATCAAGAGTCGGCAGGTGTCGGGAAACGCACGGAGCACTTCATCAAAAAAGGTCTGCGCGTAGACCGGTGTGCCGAGGTCGCGCATGTTCCGCGCAAACACACGATAGAAGAGCGGCACTTCCGATGCGCCGCCAATCGTCACCGACAGCGATGAGGCCTCGGCCTTCCGGATTTGATTTCGCAATTTCGCATCAAAGGCTTTCCACTGCGCGTCGACGGTGGGGGCGAGATCCAGCACCATCGTCACTTTGTGATGCTTGGCGACGCCGATGAACTCATGCGGCCTGAGATGTCGCGCCTCGAGATGCCGGGCGTTGAGCCGTTGCGCGAGCGAGGTCGCATGCGCCCAGAGCGCGCGCTCGCTCTCCTCGTCGTCCGCCAACAGTCCGCCGTAGTTGACGAACGGCAGCGAGACGAGAAACCGTCCGAACAGTCGCGAGCTCATGAGGATGAGCGGAAGGACACCCGTGAGCCGCCGCCCTCGTGTCGCGGCCAAGGGCCACGCCTGATGGCCGAACGCGCGCGGAATGACATCGAGCCATTCGAAGCGATGATAGAAGGTGCGATGGGGCGAAGACTGGACGTATCGGTTCCAGTCGTGCCGGTCTTCATATGGACCGACGGTGAGACCGAACGGGGCCGGCCGTGCGGACGCGTGGAAGCTGGCTGCGATCATGCGACTCGTTCGCGAACCAGATCTCGAATGGGTGCGAATGCGTCTCGAATCGAGGCGAATCGGAAATCCTGAAGGAGCCGAATCAGGCGCTCCTCGGTCCGATCGAGGTTGAGATAGTGGCGATACCGGGAAACCACCGGCGCGTCGAGCTTCGGTTGCGCCGGATCAATCTCCCACGGATGCAGGTAGAGGACCAGCGGTTGGCCCCCGGATTCGAGACGCCGAAGCCACCGACGTAGCAAGCCGTAGGGCCAGAGCCGGAAATACCCGCCCCCCGCGACCGGCACCCGACTCTTGCCGACGGGCAGGGTCGACGGCGGAATTTCCCAAAGGGACCCGGAGCCCGTGGTCAGCCGGTGAGCCGTCGGCGTCGCACCCGGCAAGCCGTAGCGATCGTGCCAGACGGGGAAAATACTCGAATCGTACGCGTACCCTTCTTCGACGAGGATCCGGAGCGCCCACACCGTGTCCTCCATGATCGTGAAACTCGGTGCGCGATAGCCCAAAATCGGCTCGCCGACGATCTGCTCGATGACGCGTTTTGCACGTCGGACATCTTCCCGAAACGCTGTCGGAGTCAGAGCCGTCACCATTTGATGGGCATAGCCGTGCGAAGCCAATTCATGCCCTTGGTCTCGAATCCGACGGACAAGGCCCGGGTGCCGTTCGGCCACCCACCCGAGCACAAAGAACGTCGCCCGTGCACCCGCATGCCCGAGCAGCTCGAGGAGACGATCGGTCGACGCCTCCACCCGGCTTTCGAACCGATCCCATTCCTCCGTCTTCACCACACCCTCGAAGGCCGAGACGTGGAAGTATTCCTCGACGTCGATCGTCAGCGCATTCATCGTGACCCTTTCAACCCGACTATCGTGCCCCGGATTGGAACAGGACGGTGTGCAGCGTCTTCAGCGCGATCAGGCCGTCCAGGCGCAGCGACATGTGCTTGATGTAGTAGAGGTCGTATTGCAGTTTTTCGGCAGCGTCTTGAACCGTGGCGCCATAGCGGAACTTGACCTGCGCCCATCCCGTAATGCCGGGCTTGACCGCCAGGCGATACGGATAATAGGGAATGTCTTTCGAGAGCCGATCGATGAATTCGGGACGCTCGGGCCTCGGGCCGATCATGCTCATCTCGCCCCGCAACACGTTGATGATCTGCGGAAGCTCATCGAGCCGGTATTGCCGCATAAACCGACCGATCGGTGTGACCCGCGGATCGCTCTCCTCCGCCCACATGGCGCGGCCCGGAATCTCGGCGTTTTGCCGCATCGACCGAAACTTCAAGATCGTAAACGGACGCCCGTCCATCCCGAGCCGTTCCTGCCGGTAGAACACGGGGCCCCGCGACGTGAACTTGATGAGCAGCGGCAACACCACGAAGAGCGGAGCCGCACAGATCAACGCCGCGATGGCCAGACACAGATCGGCGGCTCGCTTCACGAGGCGGGAGGGCCAGCGAAACCCGCCGTGGAACAAAAAGTGACTCGGTCTGAGGCCGTCGAGAGGAACCTTTCGACACACGCGCTCGTAAAACGTGACGCCGTCTTCGACGCGAATCCCCCGAAACCGGCACGCCAACAACTGATGCATCGGCAAATCGCCGCGGCCATCAGAGGCGGCGACGACGACACAATCGATGGCGTCGCGCATGGCAATCTTGTCCAATTGCTCCAACGGATCGTATCGCTCCCGCTCGTGGTCATCGAGGGCTGCCTCGCCACCGATGCGCCGGCACACTCGGCCGACCACCTGATACGACGAATGCCTCGTCAACTCTGCGAGCAGCCGATCGCCGAGCAGACCATTTCCTACGATGAGAACCCGAGCACGGCCCGGTCGCAGTCGACCTCGGACGGTCGGCCGACTCCCGCTCTCCTGCGACGCTCGGTACGCCCAGACCCACCGGTCCGGTCCCTGTTCACCGCGATGAGGAAACGGCTGCCACGCCACTCGGTCAAGATCCGAAGACACCGATGTATCGGGTGAAGCCGTCAACCATTCCGTCGATCCCGTCTGCGCGTCATGTAGAGCGGCGGTCAAGCGCAAATACTCGGCTAACGTATCCTCCGTCTCCGCCATGCATACCCCCTCGGACAACCTGTACCCGTGGAAATGCTGAAGGCATCGTAGAGGCTTCACCTCGGAGGCAACATCGGAAAAGGGCTGTTAGGGCTGTAGGAATTCCTTCGCCCCCCGATTCGCCCTCAACTTACAGGTAGCGGGGAGCGCGTAAGAGATGATTGCGGTGCGCAGGGAACGCGCGTGCGGCTATCGACAGTGACACCGCATGACGGCAAATGGTCGACGTTCAGAGAAATGGCCGTCGTCGCATTCATGATGAAGGCGCTTGGCGCGGAAACGTTGACAGGACGCACAGGCGGGGTGAAGCAGCTGCGACGAAGCGGGAGGCTCGAAGCCGGTGATCGAGTCCTACGGACTCGCTCCTAGGGTAGGCAGCGAAGGAGCGGCCGGGCAGAGGCCCAGCGACTCCGTCAGTCGATCAATCCCTCGCGGATGACATAATGCGTGAGCTCGGCATTGTTCTTCATTTTCATCTTCTCGAGGATACGTGCACGATAGGTACTAATCGTTTTTACGCTGAGGGACAGTTTGTCTGCGATTTCCTTCACCGTCTTGCCGAGCGCGATCATACAGAGAACCTCGTATTCGCGATCGGACAAGGTTTCATGCAGCGGCTTTCCCGAATCGGATTCGAGGTCGAACGCGAGCTTTTCCGCCAGCGTCGGGCTCACGTACTTCCCGCCCGTCACAACTTTGCGAATCGCGGCGACCAATTGCTCGGGCGCGCTGTCCTTGGTCAGATACCCATAGGCGCCGGCCTTCAAGACTCGCACGGCATACTGATCTTCGGGATGGACGCTCAACACGAGGACCGGCAAGCTGGGCCGCTCCCGTTTGATATGCATCAACGTGTCGAGCCCGCTTCGCCCCGGCATGGCGATATCGAGCACGACCACGTCCACGTGGTTGGAGCGAATCTTGTCCAGCACTTCCTGTCCGTTCGTGGCCTGCGCGGCCACGATGATATCGGGCGTCTCGGACAAGATCTGCTTCAGGCCTTCGAGGACGACGGCATGGTCGTCGGCAATTAGCACTTTGATCATAGCGGCAACTCCTCGGATAATCGTTAACGACTCGACGGTGTCATCACGCGCGCTCCTCGGTAGGCGACCCGGATCCTCGGAGAGGCTCCGTCGCAGGCGTCAATTCTCGAAATGTCCAAATCCGGCCGTCGGCGCGGCCACCGTCCAGATGCGGCGTGCTCACACGCTCGATCAATCGTCCGTCGAGCAACTCCAAGATGTCATAGCTTTCCGTCTCAGGCGAGGCGTGCAGTTCGCTGACCGTCCTCAGCAGCAGCTCGGGGACTTTCAACTGCCGCATCATCCAGTCGGTGATCTCGCCAATCGTTCGCGCGCTGGCGACCGCATCCGGCATCTGCCACATCGCAATGAGACGTTGGTTGAAACTTTTCACATGACCGTCCGCGTCGACGACGAGCACCCCATCGGTCGTCGATTCGAGCGCGGCGTCGAGCTGGCGCAGAACACGTTGGAACTCCCGTTCGTCGGCAATCCCGATCGCGGCTTCAAGAATCGCGGCGCTCTTCGTCAAGCCTCGCAGCTCCACGTCCGACCACTGGCGTTCGCTGAGGCAGTGATCGAATTCCACGAACCCCCACCATTCTCGACCGGCGAACAGTGGCACGACGAGGACGTTCCGAATCCCGTACGAGCCCAGCGCGGCCGCCTCTGGTTCCGGAAACGTCTCGACCGATCCGCTGATCACCTCACGTCGCGACAGCACGTCTTCCCAGCGGCCGAAGCCTTTGGCGCGGAGCGACCAACTGAACCATTGCGACCACTCGGAACGCGCGACTTCGCCGCGGCCGATCCATTCGTATCGGCGGCTGGCCCACTGTTCTCCCCCCTCGCCCCGATGGTTCTTGAACAAAGCGACGCGGTTGACTTCCGCGAGCCGCACCCAACGCTTGAATTCCTCCCAGACGGCCGGCGTGAGCACGGCCGACTCAGGAGCCGGCGGCGCATCGACCTGCGGCTCGGCTCGCTCTTGGGGTCCGCCCGTTGGTTGAGAACGCGACGACGGCGGTGATGAGGCCCGCGATGGGACAGAGGCGGAACTCCGCTCGACGACAACCGTCTCCGCTTGCAAGGCGCGCCGTACCCGCATGAGAAGCCATGCGAGCGCGGCCAGCACGACGATCAGTGCGAGGGCAGCCCAGACAAGTAGCTGCTCCACGCGACGATGGAAGCTCGCCACAACGCGGCTGCGATCCATCCGCGCGAGGACGAGCCAGCGCGGTTGCCCCTCTTCTGCCCGGCCATACCTTGCGACGCCCGCGTAACCCGTGACCACGGGCAACCCGCGTTGCGGATGCAGCTCGAAGCGATAGCCCGATGAATCGGAGAATGCAGGCACCCGGTCCATCGCCTGCGCCGTCGACTGGCCTGTTCGGCGCGCGGCAGGTTCATACAGTACAAGACCATTGTCGGCTACGAGGCGATATTCCACGAAGCCCCCGCCATCACTTACGCCCGCGGACGACCGCCTGGCGGCATCGAACAAGAACTCTAGCGTGCGGAGGTCAACCCGCAAGATGACGGCTCCCGCCCATCGCCCCTCGTCGTCGACCATTGGCGCAGGAAAGATCAGCGCTCGAGCCGCCTGATCGAACGTCTCCGCGAACGGTCGTTCGCTGAGCGCGTGCTGCCGCAGCGCTTGAAACCATCGACTTTGCCCTTCCTCCGTCCCCACGGCAGTCGGGTCGGATGACGCCACGACCTGTCCTTCCGCGTTCGTCACGTTGATGCGTACATAGTCGGGTAAGGCCAATTTCAGGGACCGTAGATAGTCGGCTGCCGCCTCTGCGGGCCCTTCTCGAAGAGAACGGACCTGTGCGAGGGTGCGAGCGTAGAGGCCATGCTCGTACATGACCCGACTGATGGAGTCGCTCAGTGAGGCCGCGGTTCGGGCAAGGCCCTGTCCCGCTACCAGAAGCAGGCTGGATTCAAGCTGTCGGACGAGGACGGTCGCGATCGCGACCATGCCGATCCAGACGACGACCAGCGTCGCCAGCAGCCCGCCTGCCGACCAGCCAGAACCCGCGCTATCCGATCTCGTTCGACGTACCATGTCGTAAATACTTCGGAGTCCTCGTACCGTTGTGCTTACGCAGACTCTCTATCATAAAAGCCGTTCAGAACGGAACGCAACCGAGGTCCTAGGTAATGGCATCTATTCACAGCACGGGCGGCTGCTCAGCCATCGCATACCGCCCATAGTACTGGTGCCGTGGGGTGATCAAATCATTCAGCACGACGCCTTCGATACTGCCGCCCGCGAGGAAGCGCAGCGCCTCGCCCACCACCCCTTGCGGTGTCTGTTCCGCACGCACCACAAGCACGATGCCGTCGACCACCTCCGAGAACAGGTTCATGTCGGCCATCGGCAGAATCGGCGGTGCATCGAGGACGACCAACACGCCGCGTTGCCGCAGGTCGCTCAACAGCTCCTGCATGCCCAGCCGGCTCGCCGTGAGCCCCGGCCCGCCGTGCTCGACCGTGCCGGCCGGAAGAATCCGGAGGTTGGGATGGCTGTGCTGCGACAGCGTCTGATCCAAGCGACACTGACCGGCCAAAACGTTGATCAAGCCTGGGTCGTTTTGGAGACCCATCCGGATCGAGACTTCGGGGTTGCGAATGTCGCCGTCGATCAGGATGGTTTCTTCCAGATAATCGCGGGCGAGCGTCACCGCGAGGCCCAGGGCAACGGTGGTTTTCCCCTCGCCGGAGAGCGAGCTGGTGACGGCGAGGATTTTGGCGCCCTTCTTCTCACGCGCCTGGACGATCCGTCCCGCGAGGACCCGGAACTGCTCGGCCCCCAGCGCATTCATGTGCGCCTGCAAGACGCGCTGTGACCGCCCGCCGGCCGGCAGCTTCTGGAGCATCGTGCCGTTGCCCGACTCGGGCGCTGCAGGCCGCTGCACGCGCGTGAACCACCGCTTCCATCGTGACGGAGGATCGGCCGCCCCGTTGGACGCTTCGCCGCCGCCCGCGATGAACATGTGTGGAATGGTTGCCAGCATCGGCAATCCCAGCGAGACCTCGATCTCCTCCGGACGCCGAAACGGCAAGTTCCGGAAATCCAACCACCAGATCGTGCCTCCGGCGAGCCCGAGACCGCCCACGAGCCCGGCCATGAAGACCTTCAACGGATCCGGTTTAATGGGCTTAACCGGGAAGTTGGCGGGATCGAGCACGCGGAATTGCTCGCCCTTCTGCCGCTTCTCCATCTGTTCGGTGACTTTGGCGGTCTCCTTGTTCGCGAGCAGCGTTTGGTAATGCTTATTGGTGTTTTCGTAGTCGCGCAGCAGGACGCTCAATTCCTGCTCGCGCAAGGGCATCGTCTCCATGCGATGCTCGAGATCCTTGATCTGCCGCTCGAGGTCGGCCACCCGCTGCCGTCGCACCCGGATCTCCGCTTCCACCGTCCGTAATTGCCCATCGACGTCCGAGCCGCTGACGACGACGTCTTCCTCGAGGTCTTCCTTCAACGGGCCTCTGGCGATGCGGGTCTCCAGATCCTTGATCTCGCGCCGCAGCCGCAACACGTCGGGATACGTGTCCTTGTACTCGGCGAGCAACTGGGCCAGTTGTTCACGTAATTGCCGGAGCCGGGCCTTCGGCGAGAGGTGAATGACGGCGCCCGGCGACCCGGTCGTACTCTCGATCGCGTCGCGCATGATCTCGCGCCGCTCCACCAACATCCGCAGCATGTCGTGTTGCGTCTGCAGTTCGATGTTGAGACGATCGAGCGTCCTGAGCATCGCCTCGCTCTGCTGGGGGAGCTGCCCCATGTGCCGCTGTTTATAGGCCGTGATCTCCGCCTCCTGGCGGTCCAGCTTTTCCTTCACGCGCAGCAATTCCTGATCCAGGAATTCCGACGTGCCCTCCACGAGCTGCTCGCGCACTTTCAGGTTTTCCCCGATGAACAGCGAGGCGAGCTTGTTGGTGACCTGCATGACGAGCATCGGATCATAGCCGTCGTAGGAAATCGTGAAGGCCTGGATGTTGCGGTGCATCCGATCATCGACGGTCGTCACCTTGATATCGCGCCGCATCAAATCGACCACGTCGTCGAGCGGCTGGCGCTTCAGCTCGTCGGCGTACAGATGAAACTCTTCGATAATCTTCTGAAGCAGCGTCCGGCTGAGGATTTGCTGCTGAATCGTGATCAATCGCTCCTCGATCGTATCCACCGCCATCGGCTTGATGTAATCGGTCGGCACCTTCTGCGACTCCACCAAGATCAGCGTGCTCGACCGGTACACTTTCGGCATGAAGAAAAAGGCGACCGCGGCGCCGACCAAGCCGACAATCAGCCAGAGGAGCACGATCCACTTGCGCCGCTTCAGGACATCGATATAGTCGGCGAATTCGAGCATCGTTACCTGCGCTCCAGTCTGTCCATCCACTCGCGGAAGGCGTTCGGAAATTGGGCGTTCAGCGTGATCGTCACGGCATCCCGATTGAAGTCAAACGACTGCCCGCTGAATTTGTTATCGATCTTATTGTGCAAATAGCCGCCGGTCAGGGTCAGCGTCTTGGTCAGCTGGTAGTTGATACTGGCCTGCGCGCCATACGAAATGAACTCGAGCACGGGATTGGGCGTGGACTCGTTCCTCCCGTAATTCACCATCCCCGACACCGACAGGCGCTCGGTAAAGCGATGCATCACGGACAACGAGGCCACCTGGCTGATCAATGGCAGCGCCTGAATAAAGAAACTGGGGAAGATCGAGCGTGAATACGTCGCGGTCACGGTGGTATTTCGTTCGGTGTACTCGAGCGACCCGCTCGCAAGATATTGCAGTCGGTTGCTCCCGCTGAACTTCGTAAAACCGCCGGAGACGTTCGCCGACAGTTTCTGTGTAAACCCGTGCCGCCAGGCCACCGTGCCGCCTTCGAGCTCAAAACCGCTATTGAATGTGCTCCCCTGACTCCAATTGACGCTGGAATAGTTGAAATTCAGAGTCACGACATCCCGCGGCGTCACCCGAAACTGCGGTCCCACGCCGACGTTGGTGAAGGTGGTGGTGAAGAAGCCTTGCCCGGGCGTCGGCGCAAACGTCGTCCCGAACCGCATGTATTGGTTCGACACGGACGCTTGCATGCTGGTGACCCGGTTAAACTCATACGCGGTGGTCGCCGTCACGATATTGATCAACGAATTCGCCCGGACCGCTTGGATCCCGCGGATGAAGTTGTCCTGAGCGCCGGTCCCCGCTTCTGGTCGAAAGAAATTCGGCGGCTGCGGCGTGTAGGTGACGTATTCGGAGAAGCCAAGCTTCCAGCGTTTACTCACCATCGCGGCAATCGGATCGAGATTGACGCTGGCGCCCGCGTTAACGGCGATGTAATTCAAGCCGGGATTCTCGACGTACAATTCGCTCGTCATGGTGGTCCGGCCGTTGACCGTCAAGAGCCGGCTGGAATGTTCCACGTTCAGTTGCGGCGCGATGGTCGTCACGAAATCCTCGAGGTGCTTTCCCGACTGGATAAAGTACACGTTCGTATCGTACCGCTCGGACACGCTGATGGAGGGAATGACCCGCGTCTGCGCTTGACCCCACGCCGCCGGAATCAGTGCAGTCAGCCCGGCGAGCACGGTGAAGCCGAACGCCGTTACGCGCCGCGCCGTGGACCGACACATCTCCGGCCTTCGAGGGAAGTTGCCGGGGTAGGCTGCCGGCGAATGGTCATTCCGCTCTCGTGCATGGCCACGACGTTCACGCTCCGCAGGATGTCGAAAAAGGCCGCGAGCTTCCACTGGGCGCTCACCATCTCGCGCCCGTGCGCAAACGTGAGGCGAATTATTCCTCGCCTCGCGCACCTCGCATCACTCGGCGGCTCAACGTACAAACAATAGTACGCTTCGCCTCCTCCTTCGCTGCGGCCTTGGCCGGGAAGGGGCACGTCTTGGCGCGCCTGGGGCGGGCGGGTGAAACGGACGGCCTTTTTGAACATCCTGTAATACCCTACTAGGGCACCACCAGCGTGTCGCCGGGAACGAGGATGGCGTTGTGAGTCGAGTCCTCACCCGACACGATCTCATCGTAATCGATCGGGATTCGCACCTCGGTCTCCCGGTCCGGCACCTTCCGCAGCATGAACATCTTGCTCTTGGACGCGTACGGCGTGAAGCCGCCCGCCATGGAGACCGCTTGCAGCACGGTCGTGTATGACTTCAGTTGATATTTTCCGGGGTGAGCCACCTCGCCCAACACGTAGATCCCGTAGCTGTTCACCTCCTTGACCACGACGGACACATTCGGATTCTCTTTGTACTCTTTCAGGCGGTTGACGATTTCCTTGGTCAGCTGATCCGGCGTCAGACCGACGGCATAGACGTCGCCGATCAACGGCAGCGAAATTTTCCCGTCCGGCCGCACCGTGACCGTTTTCGACAGGTCCTGGTTGCGCCAGACGATGATCTCCAACACATCCTCGGGGCCGATCTTGTAATCCCCGCTCGCATAAGACGCGGTCGTGATGGCGGCAGGCTCCGGACGAGGATCGAACGGGCTGCATCCCACCACGACCGCCAACGCGAGGCAGACGACACTCGACAGGCAACGGCAGCCGATCATTGCGTCAACACCATCGTCTCTGCAGGCACGACAATCGTGTCGCCCGGTTTGAGAATGACGTTTTGCGCATGCCCCTCGCGCAGCACGATGTCATCGTAGCTTGCCTTCATCTTCACTTCGTTGTTCTTGCCTTCCCATCGGAAGATCACGATCTTGTTACGCGCGGCGATCGGCGTGAATCCGCCCGCGATCGTAATCGCCTGAAGCAGGGTCGTCTTACTCTTCAAATAGTACCGTCCCGGCTTCTGCACCTCCCCCAGCACATAAATCCCGTAGCTGTTCACTTGCTGGAGGATGACGGACACGGTCGGCGTCTCTTTGAATTGTTTGAGCCGGTTGACGATATTGGCGGTCAACTCGCTCGGCGTGAGCCCCGTCGCCTCGATGTCGCCCAAGAGCGGCAGCGAAATGCGACCATCCGGCCGGACGGTGACGACTTTGGAAAGATCCTGATTGCGCCACACAATGATCTCCAGCACGTCTTCCGGCCCGATGTAATATTCGTTCGTCACGACCAAGGAATCTTTTTCGGCCTTTTCCATCGCCTGCGTGCCGTCCACGCCGGCCCGTTTCCCGACGGAGGACGGAGGGGCCGACGGCTTCGACTCGGGCGTCGGCCCTAGTTGCGCACCAGCAATCGCCGGTAGGGAACTGATGAGCAGAGAGAACCCGAGCAGGCCAAGCAATTGTACGGTCGCGCGCACGTTGTCACCCCTTTCGTAAGCCCCGGGTCGTGAGGCGAACTCGGTTGATCACTCGATCCGTCACGGCCCCGAGTTGCAGTCGCATGAAGGAAGAAACCCTTCGAGGAGCAGTAGGCCGACACGGTGTGGTCTGACCGTTCGGCATAGACTCGTCTGACGGCGGCGTTTCGCGGTCCCTGGCGATGTCGTCAGGCAGAATCGCTCAAGCTGTTGGGTGGGATGATAAGCAGCGGAGGGAAGCCGCCATATCGGCGGTGGCCCTATTCTCCTGTAGGGGTAAAATCTGGCAGTACGTCAGGACTATCTGACGCATGCGCACGTGGGTCGGAGTCGACCCTCCGGGAGCGGGTTCTCACGACAACGTCGCTACTTGGGCTTGGCGCCTCGAAGCATCTCATCGGCGGTCTGCCGGACCGCGTGCGTAATGGACGACCCGGCGACCATGCGGGCGATTTCCTCACGGCGAGAAGCCGAATCGAGCGCGGTGACACGGGTGAACGTTCGGCCCTTGGTCACGGCTTTTTCCACTCGCCAGTGCGCGTCGGCCAGCGACGCGATTTGAGGCAGGTGCGTGATCGCAAGAACCTGGTGAAATGTTCCCAACGCGCGGAGCCGCTGCCCCATGGCGCTCGCGACCGCTCCGCCGACACCGGCGTCGATCTCATCGAAGATCAACACCGGCACGGTATCGGTCTCCGCCAGCACGGATTTCATAGCGAGCATGATCCGTGACAGCTCGCCACCGGACGCCACCTTCGCCAACGGCATGACCGGTTCGCCGGGATTTGCGGACAGCAAGAACGCCACCCTGTCGGCTCCCGCCGGCCCCAAGTTGCCCTCGTCTTGCACATCCACGATGAATTGAGTGCGTTCCATGCACAGTGCCGCCAATTCCTGCTTGACTCGCTTGGCGAGCGACGCGGCCGCGCGTCGACGAGCACTGGACAGTCGTTCCGCCATGGAACGCACGCGTTGGTGCGCCTCATCCACACGAGCTCGCAACGCGGCCGTGCGCTCATCGGACGAGGCGATCGCGGCAAGCTGTTCCCCGAGTTGGACCTGCTTCTGGATCAACCCCTCCAGCGTCTCCCCATACTTCTTTTTCAAACGCTGCAGCCGATCGACTCGTTCGTCGACGGTGGCAAGGCGATCGGGATCATGTTCCAAGCCGTCGCGATAGCTGCGGACACGGTGGACAAGCTCACGCAACGGGATGTCCGCCGAGTCGGCAAGCGACACAAGGTCCGCTGCAGCCGTGTCGATCTGCCGAATCGCTTTCAAACAATCCGACACGTGCTTCAAGCCGCCGAGCAACGACGGTTCCTGGTCATACAGCACGGCGTACGCCTGCTCGATCAACTCGCCCAGCCGCTGTGCGTGACGAAGCCGTTGCTGCTCGGCGGCCAGCGCTTCGTCTTCACCCGGTTGGAGCGCCGCATCCGATAGCTCCCGGTATTGGAACTGGAGAAACTCCTCCTGCTGGCGCTGCTCCGCAAGACGGCGCTCTTCCGCCTCGAAGGCCTCCCGGATCTCGCACCACGCTCCATAGACGTCGGCGTACTCGTGACGGAGGGCACCGAGCTGACCGAATGCATCGAGCGCCTGAAGTTGGGTCTGTGGGGAGAGGAGCGATTGCTGGTCGTGCTGACCAAGGATATCGACCAGTGTGCCGGCGAACGACTGTAAGACGTGGAGAGGTGTCAGCGCCCCATTGACATAGATCCGATGACGTCCGGAGCGCGAGAGCACCCGGCGAACGATCAGCTCCGTCTCGTCACGGCCAACGACCCCCTGCTCGCGGAGCCGGGCAAGAACGGGATGAGAGCCGGATATCGAAAAAGCCGCTTCCACGACCGCTTCTTCGGCCTCGGTCCGAATCTGATCCGTCGTGGCTCGGCCGCCGACGAGCAGGGCGAGCGCATCCACCAAGATGGATTTGCCGGCCCCCGTCTCGCCCGTCAAGACATGAAACCCGGGAGAAAATTCGAGGCTCACCCGATCGATCAGCGCGAAGTTCGTAATTCGCAGCTCGGTGAGCATTGGGAAGGGCGGCGACGCCGTGGCGCGGGACGATTCACTGAGGCGTCCGGCGGGCAACGCCCATCACGTGAGCCGGCCTACGTCGTCGCGGCTTGCGCAAGCAGATTATCGATCACTTCTTTGAATTGCCGCTTCGGTCTGGCCCCGATGAGTTTCTCGACCGGCTGTCCGTTCTTGAAGAACAGGATTGTGGGGATGCTCATGATTTGATAGCGGCCGGCGACCTCCGGATTCTCATCGGTGTTCAGCTTCATGACCTTCAGCTTCCCGGCATACTCGGTCGCCAATTCATCGACGATCGGCGCGACCATCTGACACGGCCCGCACCACACTGCCCAGAAATCCACCATCACGACGCCCGGCGATTTGATGACTTCCGTTTCCCACGTCCGATCATCCACCTTCAACGCATTTCCCACAAGCGCCCTCCTTCCGTGCATCCAGAGTCGAGCCGGCATCGTATCGTACGGTTCTTAGGGGAGTCAATGGCGCGAGGACCGAGGCCTCGTTTGGTGTGCGGCGCGTCGATGGGCAAGCGGGCAGCATCACCACGGCATTGCGAGCGCCGGCTGCGCGCCGTTCACTCTCTCCTGTGAATCTCGAGCGGACCTTGCGTGTCGAGGATGTCGACGTGCACGAACCCTTGCGCCTTCCGCTCGAATTTCACGCTACAGATCGCTTGCCCGACACGAAGCTGACGGACCTCGACGGTTTCCACGAACGCGGGCAGCCGGGGGCGGACGATCTCGAGACGATGCTCAAAGGCGTTGGGAGTCAGGCCCAACAGAGACTGCAGCATATAGGGCAGCGCGCCGGCCGCCCAGGCTTGCGGATGACAGGCGACCGGATAGGCGATGGGACGATGAAACGTGCTTCGGTCAAAACCACCGAACAGTTCCGGGAGCTGGGAGTCCTTAAAGTACTGCGAAGCCTGCGTCATACCCGAAAACACTTCGAGGGCGGGACCGTCGAACCCGTAGCGGCGTAGGCCAGCCACAATAAGAGAATTATCGTGCGGCCACACTGTCCCGACATGATAGCCCAGAGGGTTGTAGGCTTGCTCCCCTGCCGACAATGTCCGAATCCCCCATCCGGTGAACATCTCGCGCGCCATCAGACGGTCGGCCACCGCTCCACTGAGCTCGTCATCGGCAATCCCCGCCCATAAGGCCTGTCCGGCGTTCGAGGCAATGACGGCAGCCTGTCGTCCGCCGCTCTGAAGAGCCAAGGCGTAACATTGGCGTTCCGGCATCCAAAAGTCGCGGTTGAACGGCTCTCGCAGTCGCTCCGCTTCCGTTCGGAGTCGTGCCGCCCGTTCTTGATCACCGGCACGGTGAAACAGGGCCGCCATGCTGAGCTTCGCCCGATAGGCATAGCCTTGAACCTCGACCAAGGCCACCGGCGCTGTCACCGCACTCCCATCCTGATTCACGATCGCATTTCCGGAATCCTTCCATCCCTGATTGACCAAGCCTTGACTCGACGCGCTGCGATAGGCGACATACTGCGTCCCGTGCGCATCGCCATAGACATCCATCCATTCGAGCGCATGTTCGATGTGATCCCGAAGCTCCTTGAACAGGAACAGCTCACCGGTCCACACGGCATGCTGGCCGACGAGGATCAGAAAGAGGAGCGTCGCGTCGACGGACCCGTAGTACGGCGTATGCGGGACCAATCCAAGCCGCGCCGCTTCACCGATACGAAGTTCGTGCAGGATCTTGCCCGGCTCCTCGTCGCGCCAAGCATCGAGCCGCGTGCCTTGATATTGCGCGAGCAGGCGCAAGGTCTGCGCCGCGATGTCCGGATCGTACGCGAGGGTTTGCAAGCTCGTGATCAAGCTGTCGCGGCCGAATAAGGTCGCAAACCACGGGATCCCGGCGGAAAAGAATTCGTCCCCGCGAATCCGGCTTCGCAACATGAGCAGATCCCGGAAGGACCGATCCAGTGCACGCTGCAGCACCAGATTGTCTGTGGACACGCGGGCAATGGATTTCAGCCATCGTTCGGCGTCCGCTTCCAGCTTTGATTGGTGATCGACGAGATTGGGTCGACGATGCACCTGCGGCTCCACTTGTCGTCGATCGGAAGACTCGCTCAACACCACATCCAGATGGAGGCGTTGTACGCCTCGCGGCGGGAGCTGGATGTGGAACTCCACCGTGGTGCCGTTCACCGCGTGAGGGACGGGGTCGAACTGAATGGAGACGCTTCGGTACAGATGATCCGTTCCCGCATAGACGAATCCTAGAATCTCATCACGCCAGCCGGGAGGCTCCCGCCGGCCGGTGGGGTCGGACAACAACCCACGGACAACGAACACGTCCTCGAAGGAGGCCTCAAACGTCAACGACACGGTGAAGTCGACCGGCCGACCACTGTAGTTATGAAAGAACAATTGATCATGCAGGGCCGGCGTCCCCCCGTGGAGCAGCCGGTGCCAGTCCACGGCGATTTCCTCTTGGGCCAATACCGTCCCGTTCATCATCTGCATCTCGGGATTCGCCAGTTGAAGCGTGGCCGTGTATCCCGCCTCCGCCGTCCCGCCCAGCCCATGGGGCACCAGGCGGCCGAGCCTCAACTCGTACCCGTTGAGATAGCGGCAATCGTGGTAATAGAGCCCGAGCCCGTGGCCGTTCCCGATAGGGATTTGGCCATCGGCTTGCGTGACGAGAAAAATGTCCTGCTCTTTCATGACGACGGCGTCCGCGAGGCTCGCAGCAGCCGCCGGTCTCGCTTTGGTCAGTACACGTTCTTTTCGAGACGGAGCGGGCTCGACGGGTTGTTTGTGCCGGCAGGACTGTGCGAGCAGCAGCGGGAGGCCCAGCCATGCCCGATGGGCCAGCACGGCGAGGAACGTTCTGCGCGAAATAGGCCAGCTCATCCCTAGAGCCGCCGTCGCGGCGGCCATCCTTTTCCACCATCACCGGGAAGGTGCGTGAGGAGGCTTCACTGTCGAGCACATTCCGATCGTGGCGGTTCTTTTCTCATCCACCACTTCAACCAAAAGGGGCGGCTGGCGTTGTGGGCCGGTCACTTGTGCAGTATTTTTCACCCGCCCACCCCGGCACGTCGAGACGTGCCTTTCCCGGGCGAGCACCTTCCGAAGTGTGCAGCCTGCGAGCACCCCTTCCACTTCCTTTTCCACTCCTACCGGGGAGGCGCCTGAGGAGGCTTCACAGCGCGCGTCCAACGAGCACCTTCTGAGTGTGCGCGTTGCGCGAGCACAAAGCCTCCTCAGGCGCCTCCCCGCCCTCACCAGTTCCATTCCGCCGGCACGCCGGCCCACCAGGCATCGGGTTTCGCACGGCGCCAGGCGGCCTGCTGCTTCCACAACGTTTCGGTGCGCGCTTGATCGAGCCGCGCGGCCATGGCGGCGGTGACATCCGATTGACGCCGGACGCTGCCTTGAATCAGTTCCTTGGCGATGCGCGCCAACACTTCCGGAGGATCGACCAGATCCTGCGGCCCCTGAAAAGTGAGATTCACGTACAGTTGCTCGATGCCGATCCAGCGATCATGCGAGGCGAGATGATCCAGGTAGCCGTCGATGGCGTGAAAGACATAGGTGAGGTAGACGTAGCTGTCGGCCGACGGCGACTCCTTCACCTCATCCAGGCACGCCTCGAGCGCGCGCCGATAGTCGGCGGCGGCGAGGAATGTCTTCGCGCGCTTCAGATGATCATGGGTCGGCTCACCGGCCATCGGAGCCGTGGGCAGGACCCACACCGCCGCGGCGACGATGGCGGCAACAACCGGGAAGGACCGGGACCTCGGCATCGAGCTCACGTATATTTTTGCACGGTGGAGGAGACAGTGGCGCGATTGGGAAAGTGCGCCGCGGCCAATTTTTCGATGACGACCTGGCCGTCCATTCGAAGAACCCGGACGCTGACGTCCTGTGGGTGTCGCTGGAATACGATATCGATGGTGGCCTTCCCCACGCGGAGGTTGTCGATGCGGACCTCTCGCAGGAACTCCGGCAAAATCGGGTTCGTCAGACGAATGCGTTCTTCCGCCCCGTGAATGGAGAGCCCGAGACACGCTTGCAGGAGCAGAAACACCGCACCGGACGCCCACGCTTGCGGCGCACAGGCCACGGGATAGAGGGTCGGGCCTTCCCCCGGACGGCGGATGAACCCACAAAAGAGTTCCGGAAGACGATGCAGATCGACGAAGAGTGACGCGTCGAACAGCCCCGTGAGAATCTTGACCACGGGTTCCTTCAGGCCGTAGCGTGCCATGCCCCAGGCGATGAGTGCATTGTCATGCGGCCATACCGAGCCGTTGTGATAGGACATCGGGTTATACCGGACCTCGGACGACCCCAGTGTGCGGATCCCCCATCCTGAAAACATGTCTTCCCGCAGAAGCGTCTCGGCGGTTTGCAGCGCGTGGTCGGGGCTCGCGATTCCCGTCAGCAGGCAGTGCCCCGCATTCGAGGCCCGAACGCGGCACGGCTGCTTGTGTCCATCGAGCGCCAGCACGTATGTCGACAGTTCGCTGGACCAAAACACCTGCTCGAACCGCTGCTGGAGCTCGTCGGCCTTTCGCCACAACTCAGCGGCGTAATCCGGCTTCCCGAGCGCAAGCGCAATCTGCGCCGCCATCCGCCGAGCCGCGAACACGTAGCCTTGCACCTCGCAGAGAGCGATCGGCGGCTCCGCCAGCACGCCGTCCGCGTAAAACACCGAATCGGCCGAATCCTTCCAGCCTTGCTGGGCGAGCCCTTTCGAAGAATGCCGCGCATATTCGACGAACCCGTCGCGGTCGATATCGCCGTAGGTATCGATCCATTTGAGACAGAGTTCGATGTTCGGCCAGATCGAGCGAACAAAGCCGAGCTCGCCCGTACGTTCCAAATAGGCGCCGGCCAGGACGACGAAGAGCGGGGTGGAATCCACACTGCCGTAGTAGCGGCCGAAAGGAATCTCGCCGAGCGCCGCCATCTCGCCGCTTCGAGCTTCGTGAAGAATCTTCCCCGGCTCGGCGTCCTGCTCGGGGATTACCTCCGTCGCCTGTGTGGCGGCTAAGTACGATAACACCCCGCGCGCCATGTCCGGATTCGTCCACAGACACTCCAACGCCGTAATGATGCCATCTCGCCCGAACGGCGTGCTGAACCACGGAACCCCGGCATAGGGATACGGTCCCTGATTCGTCCCGGTCACCATCATCTGCAAATCGGCGACCGAGCGATTCAGCCAGTCGTTGAATCCTTCATTCGAGGCGGTAATGTGGCAGACCTGCGTTTTCGACTCGTACAGCACCTTGCTCGCTTCCGAGAGCGCGTGCTGGTAGGACACACGCCGATAGGCTTCCTGTGACGACTCGCAGGTGATGGTCAGAAAGACCGTCACGTCGCCTTTTGCCGCCAGCGCCGCCTCGAAATACGCTTCCGACCCAAACACCCGCGAGGGGGCGGGGCTGCACTCCAGCTTGGTGCGCCGCGTGACACCGTCCAACCCCTCGTACACCATCAGGATCGTCCCGCCCTGAATGACGTCTTCATGCCGGCGCCCTCGTTGAGGTCGCTTCATGCCCCGGACTTCGAAAATGTCCGCAAAGTCGGCCTCGAACTTCAGCGAGAATCCCAGGTTGATCGGCACCAGTCCATAATTGAGCAGGCGGAGCCGTTCGTAGCACCGGCCTTGCCACAGGAACATCGTGCGTGAAATGTGCAGCGTCCCGCGCGGGACGGGGACATCGGCGGTCGCATAGGTATCGGGGTTCGTCAGATCGACCGCCAGCAGCGCGTTGTCGTCTTTCACCGTGGAGCTCAAGAGCAGCGGGCGTAGCTTGCCGAGGCGCAACTCCAAGCGTGACAAGTATCGCGTGCCTTCGTGATAGATGCCTTGGACGCCCTGCCCGACCGTTCGAATGTCCCCGTGTCGGTCGAACACCGCAAACGTGTCGCCCTGTTTCAAGACGCGCGTGCGATCGTCCGCCATCGAGGAGGTCGACAGGATATAGAATTGATCGTTCACCCGGATGACCTCGTCGACCGCCGCTTCGTGTTCACCTGGCATCATAAGAAGACCTATGAGAGAGAAGGTTGGTTCGAACGTTCATTGCCGGAACGCATCAGGGTCGGAGAGTAGGGAGCACGGCGTTTCTTGTCAAGGTAGGAACGGCCCGAGCGGTTCAGAACGCGCAGTCGTTCGCTTCCCGTAGGGCGACGGCCATGGCAGCGCGCGCTCATTGAACAGCAACGGTTGGAGGAGATACTTCACGATCTGCGTGCCGAAGTTCTCCGTAGTGCCGATCCCGGTCAACGTCAGCATGAAATTATACTGGACCCGGTCGGGAAACTGGATATAGTAGAACGCCAGCGACCAACACTCGCACGGATTACGATAGAGCGCGACCAGGTCGGTTTCCGGGTTCCTCCCGTTCCTGAAGTCGTAATAGGTCCGCCCGCCGAACGCCGTGTTCCACGGACCCCGAAACGCGGCCGAGATCGTCGCAAACGTCAACTCCGGGGTGGGCGCGTAGACTTCATTGAATGAAATGGGATTCCAAATGTCGCCGCGCCGCGGCCGCAGCCCTTCGCGCGTATGGCGTTGTCCCACCTCGACATACCAATTCCGTTCGTATTGAAACCTCAGATCGGTATTGAACTGACTGAACATGTTCCGATACGGGTCGTAGAAGGCGTCGATCGTCAGGACGTGGTCGATCATGCGGAGCATCCCGACGGGATTGCCGATCACCGACCGCAGCCAAATATCCGAGAATTTGTTCGTATGGACGGGGACGGCCGGCAACTGCAGCGGCTGGGTGACCGTGCCGAATTGCGGCGGGACACCGAAGTCGATCGCGCGGTTCGGTGTGCTGCCGGGATGGTAGCTTTGCGCGATCGTGAAGTCGAGCCAGCTCGTCGTTCCGCTCGGCGCCGACCGGATCAGTCGACTCGTCAACGAATACGTGACGAGATTCTTCTCGATGAGATCGTCGACGTTGTCGATCTGAACGATCTCGCTCTGCGGTGTCCGTGGCACGTATTCATAGATGACGTTGGGCTCGATCGTATGAAGGAAGCTTCCGCCGTCCTCCGACCGATACCGGCGGACCAGCCGAGAGGCGCCCTGCATGCTCGCCCAAAACGTCTCGCGATGCACCGAGCCGGTATCGGTGAGGTTGTGGGTGTAGTAGACCTCGCGCAATTTGACCTGGGGCGTAAAATTGACCATTCGTCCGAGATTGATGGGCATCGTACCAATCGACGGCACCACGTCGAAGCGGTCCTGATTGAACCCCTGCTGCCGATAGAAGTTGCTGATGGCGGTGTCTAATCCCAGCAAGACGGGGCCGCTGAACGGCGCATAGTTGTAGACCTGATAGCCGACCTCCGGTAATCGCTGGAACGTGTCGACCCCGCCAGACACCAACGGCTGGAAGTATTGCCCAAGGAGGTAGACATTTCCGTACGGGACACGCTGCGTGATCATGAGGTTGGAGTCGCCGCTCGGGAGCGCGCGCTGCACGCCGGAGTTGCTGAGGTCGTTCAGATAATTGGGATCGGTGACGAGAAAGGCCTGGCCCGCGATCCGGAGCGACGGATTGACTTCCTGATAATGCAATCCGCTGAAGAGCGCGCGCGGCTTGTTCACTTTGATGTCGTCGATGAAACTCATCAACCACTGCCCGCGCGAGCGCGAATTGATCGCATACCGGTATTCCAAATCACCGCCGTACCCGCGATTGCTGAGGAAGTCCGGCGTGATGATCATGTCCTGGCTCGGGTTGATCGCCCAGAAGAAGCTCTGGCGGTAATGGAAGCCGAACCGGTTGTCGTAGCCGACCGTCGGGATCAGGAACCCGGTCTTCCGATAGGTTTGAATCGGGTAGAACATCGTCGGAAACGGAATGAGCGGATGGTCGTTCACGCACATCCAGGCGGACCTTGCATAGACGCCTTCACCGATATTGAGATCCAGGTCTTTGAACGTGAAGCGCCAGGCCGGCACTTCGCCGTACTGCGCATCGCAATTCGTGAAGCTCCCCTCCTTCGCGCGGTAATGGTTCTCCGAGAATCGTTGGAGGAGTCGACCCGTGACGAGGGTGTCGGAGTCCTTGATGAAAATTTGCCCATTGGTCACGACACCGGCTTCCGTATTGACATCCAGCTCGATCCGCTCGCCCTGAATCTCAGACGTGGGATCGGTCATACGGACGTGGCCCTCCGCGATCGCCGTCCCGGTCAGCATGAAGAGCGTGACGCGATCCGCAGTCAGTCGGATCGGCCCTTGGACAATCACGACCGACCCTTCGGCCTCGTAGACGTCGACGTTTTGCAAATATTGAATGTGGTCGGCTTTGATATCGAGCGGCGCCCCGGTCGCCGGCTTGACCGCGACGGAGGAGCCGGCTGACGAGGGTTCAGGGGCGGGAGCAGGAGACGGCGTGGTCGACGGCGCCGCGACAGCCGAGCCAAGAAGGGTGACCGTGAACAGAAGCGAGAGGAATGGACCGATCGACAGCCCGGATCGACGACCCATCATCCACGAAGGAGAGACACTTCACATCCCCGTAGAAGAGCTTTCACCTCCCCCACCAACATCAGGGAGCCGGTCGCACAAACCACATCGACAGGACGGGCCGCTCGGCGGGCGATGAGCAGGGCTTCGGCAACGCTCGGGGCCGGACGGACAACCGGCGGCCACACCACCGGCGTGGCGAGGATTTCGTCGACGGTTGCGGAACGAGCCATCGGCACCGTGGTCAGGATCACTTCATCCGCGACGGGGAGGAGTACCTTCAAGAATCCCTCGCGATCTTTGTCACGCATGAAGGCGAGCACGAGAATGACTCGTGCGTTGGGATTCTCCGATCGGACGCCCCTGAGGTATTCGGCGACCGCCAATGCAGCCGCGGGGTTGTGCGCGCCGTCCAAGAGTAGCCGGGGTCGCTGCTCCACCACTTCAAGGCGGCCTTCCCACCGGACAGTCTTCATTCCGTGGCGAATCGCCTCTTCGGACGCGGGGAAGGACTGCGAGACCGCTTCAACGAGCGCAAGCGCGCAGCCGGCGTTTTCCAATTGATGATGACCGGCCAAAGACGTCCGCAAGCCGCGATACGACCGCGAGCGGCTGCGATACGTGAAGTCGACGGCCGGATCTCCCGTGCATTGAAAATCGCAGCCCCACCTGAGGACCGGTGCTTCCCGTGCTTCGGCGACCGACCGGATCACGGCCCATGCGTCGCGGGTCACATGACCCACCACGACCGGCACGCGCGCTTTCATGATCCCGGCCTTCTCGCTTGCGATGGCCGGAATCGTCGATCCCAAGTGGGCTTGGTGGTCCAACGCAATCGTCGTAATGGCCGTCGCGATCGGTTGAACAACGTTGGTGGCATCGAAGCGGCCCCCCATCCCGACTTCGATCACGGCGATGTCCACCCGCGCGTCGGCGAAATGGTCGAACGCCATGGCCGTCGTGAATTCGAAAAACGTGGGATCGAGATCGCCCGCCATCGCGGCCCGGACGCGTTCGGTCAGCACGACCAGCGCCTCCTCCGGCATCAGTTCTCCGTCGACCCGGATGCGTTCACGAAAATCGACCAGGTGCGGAGAGGTATAGAGCCCGACGCGATAGCCGGCGGCCTGGAGCACGGCTGCCGTCATGGCCGCCGTGGAGCCCTTGCCGTTCGTGCCGGCGATGTGAATCGTCGGATACCGACGGTGCGGATCACCGAGACGCGCGAGGAGGCACTCGGCGGTGTCCAGGCCGAGCTTGACGCCGTGTTTCTGGAGGGCAAACAAGAAGGCGAGTGACTGGGCGTAGGTCATGCGCAACGATCGGCACGGAGACTGAACTCTGTCATGGCGGGTGGATGCCGGTGAGTCAGCGCCGTGAACCGGCTCTCCTACAGATGGCTCAATAGGCTGCTCAAGGCCTCTTTGAGATGTTTGCGCTCGACGATCATATCGATCATCCCATGCTCGCGGAGAAACTCCGCGCGCTGAAATTCGTCGGGGAGCTGCTGCTTGATCGTCTGCTCGATGACCCGCGGGCCGGCGAAACCGATCAACGCCTTGGGCTCCGCGATGATGACGTCGCCCAACATCGCGATACTGGCCGTCACGCCGCCGAATGTGGGGTCCGCCAGGATCGAAATGAACGGGACCCGTGCTTCGCCGAGCTTTGCCACCGCCGCGGACGTCTTCGCCATTTGCATCAATGACAGAATGCCCTCCTGCATCCGAGCGCCGCCCGATGTCGTGACGAGCACCAGCGGCGCCCGCATCTCTTGCGCGCGCTCCGCAGCGCGGCAAAATTTTTCACCGACCACAGAGCCCATGCTCCCGCCCATGAACCCGAAGTCGAAGACCGCCAAGATGACCCGCCGGCCATTGACGGCCGCCTCACCGGTGACAAGCGCGTCCTTGCGGCCCGTCTTGTCCTGCTGCGCTTTCAACCGCTCGCGATACGACCGGCTGTCGACGAACTGGAGCGGGTCCTGGGGCTCGAGCGCGGCATCCCACTCCTTGAAGGTTCCAAGGTCGGTCAGCAAGGCAATGCGTTCGGAGACCGAAATGGGGAAATGATAATCACACTTTGGGCATACCTTGTTGTTGCGATCGACTTCCTTTCGATAGACGATCTCCCGGCAGTGGTTGCACTTCAACCACATGCCTTCGACGGATTTTGATCGCGTCGGCGGCGGTTGCCCGGCTCCCTTTTGTTTCTTAAACCACGCCATGGAACTCCACGTTGTGCTTGCCGGGAGCGAAAGCTCTCGCATGCTGAGAGCGGCCACAAGAATAGCATAGCTCTCGCTCTTTTCCTATTCTCTTACGGAGCAGTGCCTAACGCCGAGGGATAAAACGATGGGCTGCTAGGAGAGCGGATGACCGAGCCCCGTGCGGAGCATAATCAACAGACCGAGGCCGATGCTGAGAGCGCAGGCGCCGCCTTGAACCGCGAGCTGCGCGCGGCGACCGAATAGAGCGGATGACAGCGGCACGCTCAGCAGCACGGCGACGAGCGCCATCCCGACAATCGAGCCGAGCCCGAAGACGAGAATATAGGTCGCAGTGGCCGCGAAGGATTTGACCGAAGACAGAATCATCAGCATCAGCGCGGCAGACCCCGCCAAGCCGTGCACCATGCCGACGAGCAGCGGTCGCATCGATCGCTCGACCCAATGCACGTGATTATGATCGGCGCCAACATCGTGACGGTGCAGATGTATGTGCCCCGCGCCGTCATGCTGGTGTCGATGCAGATGCCAGTGGTCCTTCCACAGTGACCGCGCAAGCGAAGAGCCGAGCATCACGAGCATGATACCGACGACGAACTCGAACATGCGGGCGAGGGGCTCGGGAATGGTCACGTCGAGCGCCACTACCACCAACCCCACCAACAGCAGCATCGCCGTATGTCCGATACCCCACCAGACACCGATAAAGCTCGATGTGCGAAGACCAGGGCGCTTGCTGAGTAAGGTGGAGACGGCGGCCAGGTGGTCCGCATCGAAGGCATGACGGACGCCCAGGAGAAATCCCAGGCCGAGCATGGACATCACTTCAACGGGCGACATGGCGGTACGACATCCGGCGGTCGGGCGAAGGAGGGAGAGTCGCCGGGATTGGCGAGAGCGTGATCATCCCCCGCGCGCGTGCATTTCGAGGTGCGGGTCTTCCCGAAGCCGTTCGATATCGATCAATCGACCGCGTGCGCCAACTTGCTCGAGTTCCTTACGCTCCTCGGCGCCACGGTTCGTGCGCCCGGCCCAGATGGAACGCATCAGCGCAAGCAGCTCTTCACGACTGGCGCCTGATCTGAGTGGCCCGCGCAGATCGATCCCTTCCTTGGCGTAGAGACACAAATACCAGAGGCCGTCCGCGGTCAACCGGCTGCGATCGCAAGAAGTACAGAAGGGTACGGTCGTCGACGAGATGATGCCGAAGGTCGCGCCGTCGGGAAGCAGGAAACGCTGCGCGGGAGCGGAGGTGTGTTCGATAATCGGCTCGACCGACCCGTAATGCTCGGCGAGCGCGCGAAGGATCGCGGCGCGCGACAGCACCTTCTCCATCGACCAGTCGTTCGCTCCACCCACATCCATGTACTCGATGAACCGCACTTCCGCCCCGACGCGCTTCCCGTATTCGATTAGGTCGACCAATTCATCGTCGTTGAACCCACGAATCACCACGGTATCCAGCTTCAAATTCGGGAAGCCGAGACGTACCACCGTTTCGATGCCGTCGAACACACGCTCGAAGTTGTCGCGACGAGTCAACGCGCGAAACCGATCGGGCCGTAGCGTATCGAGGCTCACCGTCACGCGGTGCAGGCCGGCGTCGTAGAGGGGCTGCGCTTCCTCCGCGAGGAGAATCCCATTGGTCGTGAGGGCAAGGTCCGTAATCCGCCGATTCTTTGTCAGCAGCCGGATCAGGCGAGGAAGGTCACGGCGGAGCAAGGGTTCCCCGCCGGTCAACCGAACCTTATCGACGCCGAGTTCCGTGAACAGGCCCGTGAGTTGATCGATCTCTTCGAACGAAAGGAGCGTCTCACGCGGGAGCCAGGTGTACTCCTCTTCGGGCATGCAATACTGACAGCGGAGGTTACAACGATCCGTAACGGAGATGCGAAGACTGCGGAGGGGGCGACCGAGGGTATCGACGATCGCGGAGGCCGACTCCGAGTCGGGCAGCGGATTCACGGGTGCTCCTCGACCCAGACCTGGCCTTCGGGCGTCTGTTCCAGTTTCCAAATCGGGGTGATTTGTTTCAGCTCATCAATGCACCACTTGCACGCTTTAAAAGCATCGGCCCGATGCTCCGCGCCCACGATGATCAGCACGATGTTCTCACCGATGGCGATAGGACCGTAGCGATGCACGATGAGGACTTCCAAGATATCGAAATCCTTGAGCGCACGCTCCCGAATTTCCCGCAATTTCTTCTGCGCCATCCCCTCGTAGTGCTCGAAGGTAATGCCGCTGACCGCATGGCCTTTCGACCAATCACGCGCTGTGCCCAAGAACGTCACGATCCCGCCAATTCGGGTCGAACGAGAACGCACGCGGTCCAGTTCGGCATCGATCGAGAAATTTTCGCGCTGCACGCGAACCAGTAGCGCTTCATCGGAGAGCACGGCGCCTTTGCTCTGCTCCGGTTCCGGCCCACCGCCTGCGAACGGGGGCAGCAGCGCCACCTCGTCTCCCTCCCGGAGCTCGGTCGCCTCGTGGGCGATCTCCTGATTGACGGAAACCAGGACCTTCTTCTTTTGGATCAGTTCCCCGACCTGCGGGTACCGGGCACTGATCGCGTCGACCAAATCTCTCACCTGCCGGCCACCGTTCAGCGCGCAGGTCAGGTCGCCTTGATTGTTCGTCAATGTCTTGATCAGACCGAATAATTTGATTTGGACGATCATCGGCGTGTCAGCTTCTCAGGTAGTGGCCGGATTTGCCGCCGCTCTTGCTTAAGAGGTACGTGTCGGTGAAACTGATGGCCTTATCGACGGCTTTACACATATCGTAGACGGTGAGCGCGGCGACGGACACGGCGGTCATCGCTTCCATTTCGACACCGGTGGGGCCGGTCGTCTTGGCGGTCGCCGTGATGGTAATGGAGCAGAGTCCGTTACGGTCCGGTTGCGGGTCTTCTTTGAATGCGATGTCCACACTGGTCAGCATTACGGGGTGGCACATCGGAACCAAATCCGGCGTCCGCTTCGCACCCATGACGCCTGCAACTTGCGCCACCGCAAGCACGTCGCCCTTTGCAATTTTGCCTTGTTGAATCAACGCGAGTGTTTCGGGCTTCAGTAACACGCGGGATTGCGCGGTAGCGACGCGCTCGGTGGCCGCCTTCGCACTGACATCCACCATGCGGGCACGACCCGATTCGTTGAAGTGAGTAAAGTCCGCCATGTCCTTGTTCAACGACGGCTTGCACCCCGTGATGGCTAGTCGCGATTATAGGAGGGGCAAAAAAACCAAGTCAAGGAGATGAGTTACTTCCGCTTCGACTGCGCGGCACGGAGCCGCTTGGCCCGGCTCAACGCACGCTTGAGCTGCATCAGTTGTCGCCGGGTGTGCGCGCTTTGCGCTTGAAGGTCCGCCATTTGGCGCTTGGCCAGATCGATTTCTTGTTTGTGGAGATGCGCCCACTCGGCTCGGGTCAGATTTTCACCCTCGCCGGTTTTTTGCCCTCGCTTGATCCGATGTTCCAGTGTTTCACGCAACCGCTTCTGTCGCATTTGCAACAGGGACTTCAAGGCCCGTTGACGGAGCAGCATCTCGAATTCTTCCTGCGATCCCTCACGATAATTCTTCGGAAACATGGTGCTCCTCGCTGGATGTAACGGAAATATCGAGGAAATGATTGTACCTCAGATGGTCCTCCCGCTTCTAGGGGGGCGCCACAAAAGATTGTGCCTTGACGGAGCGAAAGCCGATCCATGAGAATACCGAGGGTGGACGGCCAGATTGTTATAGAACACATTGAATTTTTATGTAATATCGGCGTCACTGCCGACGAGAGACGGGTGCGGCAGCCGGTCGGCGTGGACCTTGAGCTGGATTATCCACCCGAATGGCTTGCGGCGGCGACCTCGAGCGACCGCATCGAAAATGCCGTGGATTATTCCAAGATTGTGCAGCGGGTCGTCGACGTCGGGAGCGGAGGCGAGCACCAGCTGATCGAGCGGCTCGCCGATCAATTAATACAGGTAATTTTTTCAGAATTCCCAGTGACCGCCGCCAGCATTTGGGTTCGCAAGCTTGCCCCTCCCCTTTCTGCCGTCCGACAATCGGTTGGTATCAAGCTGTCGAACAGCAAGCGATCGTCCGCAAATCCCTCGGACCTCCTCATCCAATACGCGCCTCTATTGCAGAAAGGCCTCGCTCTCGACGTGGCAGCAGGACGCGGGCGCAATGCTCTCTATTTGGCGGAATGCGGGTATACCGTCGATGCCATCGATCGTGACCGGGCTGCACTGGACGAATTGATGAAAAGCGCCACAGAGCGTGGATTGACGACCGTCACACCGGTTGCCATCGATCTCGAAGGCGGGCACGGCCCCATCGCTTTTCCGCGATCACCGTACGATCTCATTGCCGTCTTCTTCTATCTGTACCGCCCGCTCTTTCCAGCCTTGATTGCCGCGCTTGCGCCCGGCGGACTCCTCTTCTACGAGACGTTCTTGATCGACAACCACGAACGGCATGGTCACCCCCGTCGCCGCGAGTTCTGCCTGGCACACAACGAATTGCTCCGCCTTGCTCAGGGACTCCGGGTTGTGTCATATGAGGAGGGCGAACGCCGAAATGGCGGCAATGCAGCGTCAATCTGGACGGCTCGTTTGGTGGCCAAGAAAGAATGCTAATGGCGCGCCTCGATCTTCATCTCCATACCACGCGCTCGGACGGCAGCCTGCCTCCAGCGGCCGTTGTCGCATTAGCCAAGAAGGCGAACGTAACGGCACTTGCCATCACCGATCACGATACCGTGGATGGGATTGCGGAAGCCCTTGCAGCGGGACGCGAGCTAGAGATCGAAGTGATTCCGGGCATCGAGATCAGCTCCAGGTGGGAAGGGCTTGAACTTCATATTCTTGGCTATTTCATCGACTGGCACGATCCGGTGTTACTCGATCGGCTCACACGGTATCGCGCAACACGGCATGATCGGAACCCGCGGATAATCGCCCGTCTCAACGAGCTAGGGCTGGCCGTAACGTACGACGAGGTCCGTCAACTGGCGGGAACGGAATCGATCGGCCGACCTCATATCGCGCGCGTCTTGATCGAGAAGGGCTATGTGAGCTCGGCAAAGGAGGCGTTCGATCGCTACCTGGCCGATGGCGCCCCCGCGTACGTGCCCAGGTCCCTTCCAGATCCCGCTGAAGCGATCGCGTTGATCCGGGGAGCCGGCGGTGTTCCGGTGCTGGCGCATCCCTCCTGGATCGACCGGGGTAACGGGATGGTCGATCTCTGCCGTCACCTCAAGGAGACCGGGCTTGCAGGCATCGAAGTGCACTATAGTACTCACCGTCCCGAGCAAACGAGTCAGTATCTGAACCTCGCACGACAGTTGGATTTGCTCGTCACCGGCGGAAGCGACTTTCACGGCGTGACGAAACCCGATATCGAGGTCGGAATCGGCCGCGGGCAGTTGCACGTCCCCGAAAAACTACTCGAGCCACTGAAGAAAGCCGCCGGGCGCGCCTGACCGTCCTGCGCGCTGTGTCCGCGCAGCAAATTGGATTCACCTTCCAGAAGGAGGTAGCCAGCCATGCGACCCAAACTCACGCTCGTGGTCGTCGCTCTCACGCTTTGGTTCATGAACAGCCCGTCATCCGACGCTTCGGCTAGCGAGTGCTCGACCGATGATCGCCTCCAACTCGCCCGAGCCGGCTATACGAAAGCGGACATCGAGGCGCTCTGTGCAGTGCCGTCCGCGCTCTCCGCTCCTGCTCAGCCGTGGGGCATCTTGGCCGGCGAAGGGCAAGCCGGCTGGGTGCAGTGGTGTGTGACGCCACAAGGCCGCTGCCCGCTCAACCCCATGCTGCTGCCGTACCAACGAGGATTCCCGTGCAATTGCTACATGCCGTGGGGGTTTTACGGCGGCGTCTCGGAGTGACGGGATCATCAGACGAGACGACTTCCCGGCGGGCGGCCGGCTACTTCGCGTTCACCGCGATAGACACAGCCGGTCGTGCACGTCTCCTGCACGATGATTGTCGACAAGGATGGAAGCGCCGGTTTCAGTCGCTCCCAGATCCACGTCGCCAGCACTTCGCTCGTCGGATTTTCAAGTCCCGGGATGTCGTTCAAATACCGGTGATCGAGCTGATCGTGGATCGGCTGGAACACCTTCTTGATATCGTCGAAGTCGACGATCCACCCGGTCGGTTGCTGCACCGGTCCCGTCACGTACACGTGTACCCGAAAGGAGTGACCGTGGAGTCGCGCGCACTTGTGGTCGGCCGGCACATGAGGCAATCGATGGGCCGCTTCAAATGAGAATTCCTTGAAGATCTCCATCTTCGTTTTAGCTCATGTCCCGGCAACCGCGATCTAGTCACCGACGTTCGCTACAGCGGCACACGGGCCACCACGCTTGGCGCCGAGCAAGGTTGAAGCCCACCCTAGTCTTCGTTTTAGCTCATGTCCCGGCAACCGCGATCTAGTCCCCGGCATTCGCTACAGCGGCACACGGGCCATCGCGCTTGACGCCGAGCGAGGTTGAAGCCCTCAAACATTCTTAGCATAGCCAGAGGCAGCGGCAATCGTTCGCCCGGCGCAGCAGTGATGATGCCTGCCCAAGCGGATCAAGATAGGGTGCGTTCGGAGCGCACGGTGCCTGAGGGATGTTTGGGTCGATTCAGATAGGAATAGGTAAGAAGCGTCGTGACGAATATCGCCCAACTCACGCCGATGTAGATGACATTGGAAATGAACACGTGTGAATGTCGCGAAGCCGCCGGAATTTTCCCATAGCCGAGCGTGATGAGGCTGATCATCACAATGACCGCTGTCAGGTGCACCCCGGCATACGGGAGCGGCCTTAGACGGCGGCTCAGGTTCAACGCCAAGATAGCGGTGGCGGCGCACACGACGCCGATCAGCATGGCGACGTAGGCTTCGTACATGCATACCTCGTAGGAGAATCGCAACCGGCCCGGCGGATAGTAACGAAAACGCCGGAGCGATACAAGAGCCGTCTCTTAGCTCATTGACCGGCAGCGGCGCACATCGTCCGACGTTCGCTACCCCGGTTCGCACGCCATGACGTTCCAGGCCGAAAAAGGTCGAAGCAGTTCTTAGCTCATTGACCGGCAATGACATGCGGTCCTCCGACATTCGCTACCCGGTTCACGTGCTATGACGCTCCCACACCAAAAGTGGTCGAAGCCCTCCTAGCTCATTAATCGGCAGCGGCACACCTCGTCCGACGTTCGCTACTCTGGTTCGCGTGCCACCACGGTCCAGCCCGAAAGTGGTTGCAGCCCTTTGATTATGGTCGTGAAGGAGAGGACGCCTGAAAACGGCGGAATGGGTTGCTCGAAGCTAGTTCTCCGGCGCTTCGACGATGTGGTTCTCGAACCGGGTGCAGCCTTCGGCCAGTAACCGATTGGTCAACATCTCACCGGGCCATTCGATCGGCAGATCGGCCGTGAACACCCACACGTCGGGGGATGTCCAGATGGGGCCGTGGTCTTCGGGAAGTTCGGGATCAAAGAGGTCCGTCCAAATCGGCATGTAGACGCCGTTGCCGCACTGCGTATGGAGGTGGACGATCGTCCGGCTGCGGACGGCCGGATCGAGGTCGCGCCAGACCGCGACCGTTTCATCCGCCAGCCGATGCAACCGCACGGCGTTTTGCGCGTCGAACATCGCATAGGCGGCATAGACCGGTGCTTCAATCATATGGGGCGCGGCCGCGAGTTCGGGGCACTGGCCCACCAATCCTTTGAGCAGGGCTTCACGGTCATCTTCCTCGACGCTGTCGGGTAGGCCGGAATCAGGCGAGCCGATCAATTCGAACATCAAATACGCCGTCGATTCCACGGGCGGATGCAGACGGGCCGCGATGGGCTGGCGCCGTTGTGAATCCGCAATCGAGGAGATGTGCGCGTTCAGCTCATGCAAGGTCAGCAAGTCGAGGGTCGCGTCGGTCAGGAGCCGCGGCTCCACGGTCACCACCGTGCCGGTGGAGAGGTGCAGATGCTTGTGCAACAGGTCGGCCGTCGCGACCGGATCGATCTTCAGCCGCAACAGATGCGTGAGGTTGGCCTGCAGCGGCAACTCGAGCGCCGCCATGATGGCATACGTGGGCCTGTCCTCGGGTCCCGCGTCCTCGTGCTCGATCGCGACCGAACACGCGGCCTCGGCGACCAGATCGAACATCCATTCGGCCATCTCCTCGTCGAGCGCCGCGAGCACCGTCAACAGATCATGTTCGCGGTCCTGCTCCAGAAACGCCTGGAGCGTTTCGACGGCCGCATCCGCATCTCCATGGTCATGGCGCCGGGCATTGATGAGATGGATCAGATCGCGCGTCAACGGATCAGGCCGACACCAGTTCGACATGTTCACTTCCTCCGTACTTCACGAGGTGCTGCGAAGCAGCACCGTCGATGATCCATGTTGCCAAACTTTTCTCGGCGAAAGCAAGAGTGAGCGTCTTCACTCACCGATGACCTTGATCAAGACACGCTTGCGGCGGCGTCCATCGAACTCGCCATAGAAAATTTGCTCCCATGGTCCGAAATCCAAGCGGCCGTTCGTGATCGCCACGACGACCTCTCGGCCCATCAGTTGCCGTTTGATATGTGCGTCTCCGTTGTCTTCGCCGGTGTTGTTATGCCGATACGTCGCCCCCTGGGGCGCAAGCCGTTCGAGAAATTCATCATAATCGGCGAGCAGCCCGGCTTCGTCGTCGTTGATGTAGACGCTGGCCGTAATATGCATGGCGTTGACGAGAACGAAGCCTTCCTGCACTCCGCTCTTCTTGACCACCGCTTCGACCTGAGGCGTGATGTTGAGATAGGCGCGTCTGGTCTTGGTCTCGAACCAGAGTTCTTCGCGGTAGGATTTCATGGAGCGCTCGCGAAGGTGCATTCTCCCGCACGATGATGGCCTTTGCAAGACCGAGCGCGACGTGACTCCGTTACCATATAATATAGCTCGTCTTCCGGAAATGACCGGGGAGGCATGAGCGAACCACGATGCCGAACGCACCACTCAGAGCCGCGCGACTCACAGCCAACGCCGTGACCGTCCTGCGTCGCCGGTACCTGAAGAAGGATGAGGCCGGCCATGTCATCGAAACGCCGGCTGCCATGTTTCGCCGTGTGGCAAGCAACGTTGCGCAGGCCGAAGCCCGCTATGGCGGCGACGACAAGATCGTGTCGCTCTTCGCCCGCCGATACGAACAGCTGCTTGCCTCGTTGGATTTCCTCCCCAATTCGCCGACGCTGATGAACGCCGGCCGCAATCTCCAGCAGCTGTCCGCCTGCTTCGTGCTGCCCGTCGAAGATTCGCTCGACTCCATCTTCGAGGCGGTCAAGCACCAGGCCTTGATCCATCAGTCGGGCGGCGGCACCGGGTTTTCGTTCAGCCATCTGCGGCCGAAGAATGATCGGGTGCATTCCACCAGCGGGATCGCCTCCGGGCCGGTCTCCTTCATGCGTGTCTTCAACATGGCGACCGAGGTCGTGAAACAGGGCGGGGCGCGGCGCGGGGCGAACATGGGCATCTTGCGCGTCGATCACCCGGACATCTTCGAATTCATCGCCATCAAGAACCGCCCTGATGAGTTGACGAACTTCAATATCTCGGTCGGGATCACGGACGCCTTCATGCAGGCGCTCGATCACGGCAAGTCGATTGCGTTGCTCCATCCCCGCACGGGGGCCCCCGTCAAGCGGGTTGGCGCCGCGGAGATTTTCGACCGCCTGATCGATTCCGCGTGGCGCACCGGTGAACCGGGTGTCGTGTTCCTCGATACGATCAATGACGCCAATCCGACTCCGCACCTCGGCATGATGGAAAGCACGAATCCCTGCGGAGAGCAGCCGCTGCTGCCGTATGAATCGTGCAACTTAGGATCGATCAACCTTGCGCACTTCCTCATCGGACCGTCGCACCGGCGCCGCGTGGATTTCGATCGCCTGGCCGAGACGGTTCGTCTTGCCGTGCGATTTCTCGATGATGTCATCGATGTGAGCCGCTTTCCGTTGCCGCAGGTCGACCAGATCACGAAAGGCAACCGGAAGATCGGTCTCGGGCTGATGGGGTTCGCCGATCTGCTGATCGATCTCGGCATCCCATACGACACGCAAGAGGCGCTCGACCTGGGCACACGGCTCATGCAATTCGTGTGGGAAGTGGGACGTGATGCGTCCGCGCAGCTCGCGAAGGACCGCGGCGTGTTCCCCAATTACAAAGGGAGCCGCTTGGAAGCGATGGGGCACCCGTTGCGCAATGCGACTGTCACAACGATCGCGCCGACGGGCACGATCAGCATCATTGCCGACTGCTCACCGGGCATCGAGCCGATCTACGGCGTGACGTTCGTGCGGACGGTGATGGATGGCACACGGCTGGTCTCGCTGCACCCCGCCTTCGTCCGTCTCGCCGAGCGCGCCGGCATCTATTCGCCACGACTGGTGAAACACATTGGCGCGAACGAATCGATCCAGGCGCTGCCCCGCATCCCGGAATCGATCCGCCGAGTATTCGTCACCGCGCACGACGTCGCGCCCGAGCACCACGTCAGGATGCAGGCGGCGTTTCAGCGCTACAGCGACAGCGGGGTCTCGAAGACGATCAATCTTCCGCCCGATGCGCGCCGCGCCGACGTCGCGTCGGCATTTCGATTGGCCTATCGCTTGGGCTGCAAGGGCATCACGGTGTTCCGAAGCGGGAGCCGCGAGAATCAGGTGCTGACCTGCACGAACGTTCAGTATTGCTAGCCGCGCCAGGTCGGATTCCACTCGTCCGTCGCGTCCCCGAGAACGACCTCGCACGCAGACCGATTCTCCTCTGTCACCGCGTTTGACAGCCCTCTCTTATAATGATATTTACTGAGCGGCTTTTCCCGTTCGCCCATCATCAAGGAGTGCCGTATGTTTGGATCGACCTATCCCGCCTCGCCTGACGGTCCTCTTGTCCTGCTCTTTGCAAAAGAGCCTGACCACGATCTGGAGCTCGAGGAAGCCGAGAGCGATCGCCCTCCGTCGGCCGGCCCACCGAAACGGGAGAAACCGCCCGCCTCTCGGGCACTCGTCTGGGCCTTGCTGCTCGTGATCGTCGCCGGTGGCGCGTACGTGCTGCTCGATCCTGACATCCTTATGAAGGTGATCGGCCCAGAACCGGTATCCGCCCCACCGCGGCCGGTCCCATCAGCAAACCGCACACCGAAGCTGCCTTCCGCGCCACCCCCTGGTTCGGAAAATCCCAACCCCGCACTCGCGCCCGCCTCCGTCCCGGTGCCCGCCTTTGCCGAAGGGCAACCGGTCACCGTGCGGCTCGACGGCGCGTCTCCGGACGTCTCCCTCAGTGCCGACCCCGCAGGCAGCAATCCAGGTCCCGCCGTGCGCCCCGGTTCGGTTCTCGTCGTGGTCGATGCGGAGTTCCAGAACACGGGCTGGGTCTATCAGCTTCGCACCGAAGACGGCAGTAAGGGGTGGATCGCGGAGAAGCGCCTCGCCGCGAAGCCCTGACACCCTTCCTTCCCCCATCACCTTTGCTATAATGACGCCGCTCTTCGGATGCCGCCATGGCGGTGTCCGTCTCGTTGCATCCAGCCCATGAACCAAACCGCCATGCTGCACGCCATCATTTTCGACTTCGACGGCGTGGTCGCGGACAGCGAGCCCGTCCACTACGCCGTCTTCCAGCGCGTGCTCGGTGAACGTGGATTCTTCCTGAGCAAAGACGAATACTACGCCGAGTATCTGGGATATGACGACAAAGGCTGCTTCGAAGCATTTTTGACGGCTCACGGGCATCCTGTCTCCGAGGCGCTGGTCGAAGACCTCGTCGCTCGCAAAGCCGCGGCGTATCTCGAGTACATCAAAGAGCATCTCGTGATCTTCCCGGGGGTCGTGAGTTTCGTTCGTGAAGCGGCTGAGCGATATCCGCTCGCGATTTGTTCAGGAGCGCTACGCCACGAGATCGAGTACATCCTGGAAGCCGCCGGCATTCGACCGTACTTCGCCCACATCACCAGCGCGGAGGATGTGCGGCACGGGAAACCAAACCCGGAAGGTTTCCTGCACGCGCTTGCCGGCTTGAATCGTCGATCGTCGCCTTCGACACTGCTGCCCCACGAGTGTCTGGTGATCGAGGATTCGCTGCCCGGTATCCGAGGCGCGCACGCGGCCGGCATGAAGGTTCTGGCGGTCTCGAACACCCATCCCGTGCACGAACTCGGCGAGGCGGACGCGGTGATCGAGTCGTTGGAGAAGGTAGATCTCGGGATGCTAGCGACGGCACTCTGGGAGACCGGGACATGACGGCTGCAGCGCAATCATCCGCCACTCGGATCTGCTCCCTGCTTCCGGGCGCAACCGAGGTGATTGCCCAACTGGGTTTGGCGGACCAGCTCGTCGGCGTCAGCCATGAGTGCGATTTCCCTCCCGAGGTTGCCCAGAAGACGGTGATGGTCGAGCCGACGGTCGATCCTTCCGCCCCGTCGGCCTCCATCGATCGAGACGTCCGCGAGGCCGTGGCACATGAGCGGCCGCTGTACCGATTGAAGGAAGAGCGGCTGCGCGCTGCCAGACCGGACCTCATCATTACGCAGCAACTCTGCCACGTGTGCGCAATCACGCCGGCTGAGGTGGAACGCGCAATCCTGAGCCTCCCCACCCCACCGAGGCTGTTGGCCTTGAATCCCTCGACCCTCGCCGATGTCCTGACCGACATCGTCCGCATCGCCGACGCGGCCGGTCGGCCCTCGGAGGGCCGCCGGTTAGAGTCGCGGCTGCGCGAAAGGCTCGGCGCAGTCACAGCACGAATGGCTCGACTCTCCTCTCGTCGGCGCGTGGTGTGCTTGGAGTGGTTGGATCCGCTCTATGTCGGCGGCCATTGGATTCCGGAGATGGTGACCACCGCCGGCGGACAAGATGTAATGGGTGCGGCCGGCGCGGCGTCGCGACGGGTCTCGTGGGACGACTTGGTCCGAGCCGCGCCCGATGTCCTGATCATCATGCCATGCGGCTTTACCATCGACCGCACGTTGCGGGAAGTTGACATCCTCACCGAGCATGCCGGCTGGTCTGACCTCCCGGCCGTGGCGAGTGACCGCATGTTTCTCGTCGAAGCCGGCGCGTACTTTAGCCGGCCCGGTCCGCGGCTCATCGATGGAGTCGAGATGCTGGCCGCACTGATCCATGCCGATCAGACAGACGATGCGCTCCCACCAGGGACCCGCCGTCTTGAAAGGAAACGGAGTCGCGATGGTAGCCGTTCGAGCCGCTGAGCGCGCGATGACCGAGGCGGAAGCCCAAGCGTATTGCGAGGACGTCACCAAGCGGAGCGGCAGCAATTTCGCCTACTCCTTTTTGTTCCTGCCGCCGGCTCGTCGGGCGGCGATGTATACGATTTACGCGTTCTGCAAAGAGGTCGACAGCGCGGTGGACGATCCACCCGCCGGCAGCAATCCTCAGCACGAACTGGCGGCATGGAGGCGAGAACTCGAGGCCGTCTACCGGGGAGCGCCCTCGCGACCGGTCACCATCAGCCTCGCGCACCACGTGCGTGAGTTGAAGATCCCGCAAGATTATTTCGAGGACCTGATTGCCGGCGTGGAAATGGATCTGACGATCAACCGGTATCCCACGTTCAATGCCCTGTCACTCTATTGCTATCGGGTGGCGGCCGTCGTCGGCCTGATTTGTTTGCACGTGTTCGGCACGGCGTCCCCACGCGCGCGCGACTACGCGGTCAATCTCGGTCTCGCCTTTCAGCTCACGAATATTCTCCGCGACCTCGGCACCGATGCCGCCCAAGGCCGCATCTACCTGCCTCAGGAGGACTTGGCGCGCTTTCACTATACGGAGGAAGACCTCTTCAACCACCGCTACTCAGACGCGTTCACCGAGTTGATGCGGTTCGAATGTGGTCGGGCGAGGGAGTATTATGAGAAGGCCCGGACGGCGGCCGAAGGCTTGCCCGTGGAAGATCGGCGTGCCTTGACGGTGGCCGAAATCATGCGGGGGGTCTATGCCCGGATCCTCGCGCGCATCGAGCGAGCGAACTACCACGTCTACGAGCGCCGCATCGGCTTGTCCCCGTCCTATCGGCTCGCCATCGCCGCCGGCGTCTATTTGCGTTCGTTTCTGCCGTCACTGTGACGATGCCACGCTCGCTTCCCTTTCCCGATTCGACCTCGAACTTCGAACCTCGAACTGTGCACGCCCCTCTTCCCTATGAGTTCCCGCGTCCTGGTCATCGGCGATAACCTTGCCGGGCTTTCGACGGCCTTCGGTCTCTCCGCGCAAGGCTACGACGTGACCCTGCTGTCACAGCAGGCGGAGCCGGCCGATGTCGACGAGCCGCTCCTGCTATGGGGTTGCGACCGGGCGACGCTGTCGTTATTGGGGGTCCTCGGGCGATCCCGGTCTCAGGTCATCTCATCCGCCATGTCGATTGAGTTGATGCGGACGGACAGCCGGGTCGTGCGCTGGCCGCGGTTGTTCCTGCCCGCGCCGTTGCATACGGTTGTCGGGCTGGCGTTGTTTCGTGGATTGCCGCTTCGGGACCGCTGGCGATTCCTGATCTGGCTCGAGCGGACGTGGGAGAAGGATCCGGCGCTGCCGCTCGATCTCGACTTCCATACCGCGGAGGCCTGGTTGCGCGGGATCGGGCAATCGGAACTCGCGCGCCACCAGTTCTGGACGCCGCTCAGCCGGCTTCTTCTTGGGGACGACGTGCGAACCGTGTCGGCCGCGTCGCTGCTGTCATCACTGATCCGCTGTTTCATCAAGACACGCCGCGACGCGCGACCTCTTCAACCCTGTGGCACGGTCCGCGCATGTCTTCTCACACCACTGCGCGCCGCACTGGACCGAGCGGGCGTCCCGATCGACTCCTCGCCGGTGGATCATCTTCGGTTCGACATGCATCGGGCGACCGGCGTCCATCTCAGAGACGGGCGGATGCTGACGGCCGATTGGTATATCGGCGCGTTGCCGCATGGTCTGTTGACGCCGCTGCTGCCCGAGCGGGCCATGACACACTTCTCCTACTTCCAACAATTGACTCAACTGCGCGATGCGCCGAGCCTGACGGTCGCGGTCTCGATCGGACGCGTCCTTGACCGCGCGCGCCTGCTCCTTCTCGCCGATGCCACGTGCCACTGGATGGTGATCCTTCCGAGACGTGACACGGGCACGACGGAGATTACCTGTCGGATCAACGGCCCGCGGGAACCCTTCGACGATCCCGACCTCATCTCGGCCGTAAAGGCCGACGTCATCCGGACGCTCGGTCTTCGAGGGGCGGAGAGCGCGGTGCTCGCCGTCACGCCTCGTGTCTCGACGTCGCTTGCCCTCACCCCCGGGACGACCTCCAAGCGCCCCCTTCAGCAAAGTCCGTTTGCGAACTTTTTCCTGGTCGGTGAATGGACCGATACCGGACTGCCGGCCAACGTCGAAAGCGCGGTGCTCAGCGCGGAGTTGTGTATCAAGGCCGTCGCCGCCAAGGCGAAAGCGAGCGCGACGGCGAGCGGTTAGAACGGATAGTCGAGTCCGACGAACACGTTCGCCCCGTCTTGCCCCCAGGCGATGTCGAACCGGCCGACCACGTGGGGTTTCGCAAGGACGCGCAGCCCGAGTCCCGGGTTGACCTGCGTGCTGTCGAGATCGTGGAGCCGAAAGCGGGTCATGACGCGGCCGATATCGACAAAGGGCGCCACTTCGAAATCAATCAGGTAGTCAAAAATTTTCTGTTCGCGGACGCGAATACGCTCCTCGAAGTTGACCAGCAAGGCCGTATCGTCGATAAAGCGGCTTTGGCCGAAGGCGCGCAAGGAATTTTCTCCCCCCAGCGTCGGCTGCTCGTAAAACGGGACGGCATGGCCGTTGACGGTGTCCGCGAGGAAATGCGCGACGAAGACCATCCGATCGCCGGCATGCGGGATGAAATGGTGCGCGTCGATCGTGGTCCGCCACCAGCGATCCGGTTGACTGTGCTGCACGTTCTGGTTGAACTCCATCGACAGCGTCACGTACGTCCCGCGCGTTGGCACCAATTGTTTGTCCCGCGTATCGTAGCGAACCGTCAACTTATGGCCGAATATTTGGGCCCCTTGCATCCCGAATAAATTCGGGAAGAGAGATTTCGTCTGCGGCAGCGAGCTGACCGCTCCCTCTTCCGTCCGGACGTCGTGATAGCGCTCGGTCCACATCACCGCGACATCCGGGTTCACATTGATGCCGACGGTCGCTTCGACCAGCGTCTCGCGTGCCGTATAATTGCTTTCGGCGCTCTCGGGCGTCTCGTTCCCGATCCCGAAAAACCGCCGGAAGGCATTTTTGAACCAGGTCACGCGCCCCGCCAGGAGATACCGGCCGCCACCGGCTCCCACGTTCTTGTAGTTCAGATCGATGTCCCGTTGGATTTTGGTCGAATACGACAACACCGCGCTGTACTGCTCCGTGTCCGAGGGATACCCGAAATAGTTCAAGGTGACGGTCTCGCCGATGCTCTGATTGTGAAGGTACTGCGGCGCGATAATATCTTGTAGCTCGCCCTTCTCGTTGGATTTCAAAATCGGCACCAACGCACCGATCCAATACCGTTCGTTCCTGTTGTACGTGAAGGCCGGCAACGGGATCAGCGTATAGTGCCCGTGGACGAAGAGCGATTCGAGCGCTTCTTTCTTCGCTTCGGTCTGCCTGGCCTCCGACCGCTCAGGCTCCGTTTCTTTGACGGGCAGATCGGTGGCGTGCTCGGCTTCTGGGCGCTCGAGAGGCGGGTTCTTCTCGGGCGGCGTACCAGGTTGAGCGAGAGCCCCAGGCCCTGCCATCAGGAGCCACACGCCGAAGAGGACGCCGATCCACATGCAACTCACGCTTTACCGAGCGGCAACGCTCAAGACGCGATGAAACACCGGTGAAAGTGGCGCGAGCAGCCAACACGCATCGTCCGAATCCATGCACGGCGACAGAACCATACGTGGTCAATGGAAGGAACCGCAAGCAAAGAGTATGAAGGGAGTACAAGAATCGGTCATCAGGAACGACGGGGCGCGGGCGCAACCGGCCAGAGCCGGTCCTCTTCGAGCAGCACGTTGGAGGTCAGATAGACGGCGAACATGAGGCGGCGATACTGCGCGACCTCGGCATCCGATGCGGGCCATCGCTGCGTCACCCCGTCATCGTTAACCATCAGACGAGACAACGCGTGGCGTCGAAACGAATACAGCCACACGCCGGAAGAATCGGCCCATCCAATCAAGTCGTCATAGACGCTGCTGAGGTACGCGTGATTGTCTTCGGCGCAATCCTCCGCCAACGCACAACTGACATCGCGTCCCACGAACGGAGCGAGCGCGGGCGTGAACCCGTTCAACGAGAGAATCGTGGGCGCGATGTCGACCTGGCTCGTCACGCCGAACACTCGCCTCGGACGATAGCCGATCTCGCGTCTCACCGACTCGTCGACCCAGATGAACAAGGGGGACAGAAAATGCCCGAGCTGACGGTCGAGATCCGTCCGGCCGACCGGTTCGTGTCGCCCATGATCTCCTACGATCACGACGATCGTCTCCTTCAAGAGCCCTCGCGATCGGCATTCTGCAAAGAACCGTTCCAACGCGAGATCAAAGGATCGGAGCGCGGCCGGATAACCGTCGTGATCCTGCGTGAGCGCCTCAACGTCCGGATGATCTCGGGGGACGACAAACGGATGATGCATCCCGGCAGTCATCGCGGCCAGCCAAAAGGGACGCGCGCCGTGCTGAAGTGTCTCGAGCCGCGCCGTAAGGAAATGGAGGAGATCGCGGTCGGTGATCCCCACGCCCAGACGCTCCGCAGCGTGTCCAAAGTCTGAATCGCCGTAGACGCGTTGGATGCCGTTTCGTGCGGCAAACGTGCGCAGTCCCGCAAGGTCGCTCTCGAGCCCGACCACCAGTTCCGTATCATATCCACGCCGCTCGAGCACGGCCGGCAGGCACAGGTAGTTGCGATCCGCGCGTGTCTTGATCGCCGCGGTGCCGTGGCGTGGATAGGCGGAACACAGCGCGGAGAACAGGCCACGCGCCGTTTGCACGCCGTTGCTCAGGAAGTTGGCAAAGTACACGCTGTCGCGTTGCAGGTCGTCCAAGAACGGCGTGAGCGGCACCGCCCGCGTCGCGCCCGGAATCCCACTCTTCTCGTCCGGGACGTTGACCGTACGACCGACATAGCGGCGATCCAACCCTTCGACGAACAGCATGAGCACATTGACCGGTTTCGAGAAGGAGCGCCGCGACGACGGAGACTGTTCACGGACTAGAGGAAATTCGGGCGCGGGAAACCGGCCGCCGACAGCCGATTGCGTCGTCCGTACCGCCTCTTCCAACGTGAGGGACGCCGCATCGCGACGCGGCGTCCACTTCCATCGGGACACGAAGACGTCGAGGAGCGGCTCTCGTGCGAACAGGATCGGGTTTTGAGCCAAGGTGTGGTAGCCTTCGCTGGCGAAGGAAGGACGACCGCTCGCAGCCACGTGGGCCGGACTTAAGCCGACGACACCGACCAGCGCCGCCATGAGCACAGGAGCGGCGAGCGGACGTCGGACGTGCCATCGGTCGACGGTCGGCTGCAACCGTCTCGCAGACCACCACCAGCCGGCGACGAGCAGCGTCTCGATGAGCAGGAAGCCGCCGATGCGCACCGTCCATTTCCCCGCCTCGGCCAGCTCCGCTCCGGTTTGCTGGGCGGCTTGGGATGTTCCAGAATCCACGCTGCCCTGTATCAATTCATGGAGGTACTCGAAGAAGACGAAATCGAGATGTTGGTGACTGTACGTGAAGTAGCCGACATCGATGATCAGGAGGATGCCGAGCAGCACAGCTATTGTGGCGGCGATGATCGGGAACGTTCGGGACCACGCATGCCGTCGCGCTCCTTCGCGAGCCGCAACGATGCCGGCCAAGGGGGCGGTCACGACGGCGGCGATCCCAATCAGGCCGGTCGCGGTAACCGCATCACCCATCCATCCCATGGCGAAGATCTTGGCCAGCGTCGCCGCGCTCGGCAGATCGGCCTCCACGATCCCGGGCAGCAGGAACAGCCGCTCGCCGAACTGGAGCAGGATCAGGATCAGCCACCAGAAGATCAGAAGATGCAGCCAGGAGCGAGGCCGAGGCTCCGCCATCACGCAACCAGCAGCCGTTCCGCGCTCCACTTGTCCCGAAACCACTGCACGGTTCGCGCGAGACCGTCTTCGAATTCGACGGTCGGGAACCATCCCAACTCCCGCCTGGCTTTCTCGGCCGAAATCTCTTTGCCGCCGAAATCACCAGGCCGCTCGGGCACGAACTCGATTCGCACGTGGTCGCCCACGAGCTTCTTGATGCCTTCTGCGACTTCGAGAATCGTCACCTGGCGTCGGCCCTCCAGATTGTAGGTGCGGTTCGCGGCCTCTTCCTTCATCGCGAGCACGTGGGCCTCGGCCATGTCACGGACATAGACGAAGTTCCGGTATTGGTTCCCCTTCCCGGCCACGGTCAACGGCTGGCCGGAGAGCGCCTTCTTGAGGAAGACCGGAATCAGGAGTTCCTCCCGCATGCGCGGCCCATAGGGAATACCGTAGCGCAGGATCGTGAACGGCACCTGGTAGAGCTGATGATAATTGTGGCAGACCATCTCGGAGGCGATCTTCGACGAGGTGTAGATGTGGCCCGCGCCTTCAAGATAAAAAGGCACGGATTCATCGGCCGGCTTGCCGTTGGGCGCCCCGTTGTAGACCCAGACCGTGGAGGCGAGATGAACGCGCCGCGCGCCATTGAGCCGCGCCGCTTCCAGTATATGGGTGGTGCCCATGACGTTCAACGCGGTCGTGTAGACGGGATACTTGTGCGCGTAGTTGACGTTGGAGACCGCCGCGAGATGAAAGATGTGCTCAGCCCCTTGCGTCGCGGCGAGCACGGAGGAGAGATCCATCAAGTCCACGTCCTCGAATGCCACGTCCTTGCGATGCGGCCGGACGCGATGATCCAGCACGGTCACATGATGCCCGGCGTCCACCAAGGCGTCCACCACGTGGGATCCGATAAAGCCGCTTCCTCCGGTTACGACGACGTTTGCCATATCGACTCCTTTTATCCGATGACGTGGCGCAATGCGTTGATGACGTGCCGCGCGTCTTCGTCCTGCATGCCCGAGAAGATCGGCAGGCAGAGATGTCGCGCACAATAATCTTCCGACACCGGCAGCGGCCCGTCGGCATAGGAGGCAAAGATCGGCTGCTTGTGCAACGGCTCTTCGTAGACCTCCCCCGCCAGCGAGACGCCATACTGCTCACGAAGCGTCGCTTTGAGCGCCTTCCGGTCGCGGTGCTCATCGAGCACCACCATGTACTTGTAGTAATTGCAGACGCCGCCGGCCGGGACGTTGACCGGCCGTACATGGCGAAACGCTTTCAGCTCACGATCGTAGAACGCCGCGATACGCTGCCGGTCGGCAATCATTGCCGGCAGTCGCTCCAAATGCTTGACGCCGATGATCGCGTGCGGCTCCGACAAGCGCCAGTTGTGTCCCATCCGGACGTGCGCGTTTTGTGTGAAGCTCGCCTTCCCTTGATCGCGATAGATCCGTGCTTCGTCGGCAATCCGGTCGTCGTCCGTCACGATCATCCCGCCCTCGGCGGACGTCATGACCTTCGTCGGGTAAAAGCTGAAGGACCCGGCGACGCCAAACGCGCCGGCTTTGACGCCGAGATAGGACGACCCATGCGCATGCGCGGCATCCTCGACCAGCCACAGGCCGTTCTTCGCCGCGAATTCCTGCAACACCGGAAGCCGGCGCGACACGATTCCGCCGATGTGGACGACGATCAGACCTGCTGTCCGAGGGGTGAGTTTGCGTTCGAGATCCTGCGGGCACATGCCGAACGACTCGGGATCAAGGTCCACGAAAATCGGCCGCCCACCGGCATGGATCACCGCGGCGGCGGTCGCAAAGAACGTATTCGTAGGGACGAGCACGTCCTTGCCCTGCACGTCGAGTGTCCGAAGAATGATCTCGAGCGCGCTGGTCCCGCTGTTCACAGCGACCGCGTGCCGCGTCCCGCAGAACTCGGCGAAGCGACGTTCGAACTCCGCCCCATATTTTCCGAGCGTCAATTGCCCGCTCGCCAAGACCTCCTGAATCCGGTCGGCAATCCACAGTCGATCTTCCGGGAGGAACTGAATCTTCGCGGCCGGTACCTTTCGCTCCGGTACCGGGATCGTGGCCTGGTGTTCCATTCGCAGCTCCTCTCGACGTGTTACGTTGGCTCACCGCCAAACGTGATTAACATGACGCCCAACACGACGAGCGCAATCCCGGCCCATCGCAGCGGCGGCACGACTTCCTTCAGGATCATCACGGCCAGGATCGCCGCCATCCCATACTCCAACGCGGTCATCGGCAACACGACCGTGACGTCCGTCCATGACAAGGCGGCCAGGAAGAGAAAGTAGAAGATTGCGTTGAGGATCGTGCCCCAGACCACGTACGGGTTCATCAACGCCTGTCCGAAGTAGCTCATGACGGCCATCGGCGCGTAATTCTCCAACGACCCGACGGCCTGCATGCCTTGTCGCACGAAAATCTGACCCATCGCGGCAGCGGCCGCGGCGATCGTCATCGCAACCAGGACTCGCACCATCGCGTACTCCTTTCCACAACGCTCCGCTTACAGTTCACTGAACGCCACTCGCCGGATGCCGGCTGCCGTCACGGCATGTCGCACGATGGGGCTGGTCAGCAAGTGAAACTCTTCCTCGTGCTGATACTCGGGCATCGTCATCGTCAACTCGGGACACCGTCGAGTGGCCGGGTGGAAGTACCACTCCGTGACCCCGTCGGGCAGATAGCTCAGCCACTTGAGCGCGAGGCGCGGGTTGAGCCGCCCGGTGTCGTGCAAACCGAACACGTAATCGTTGTAGCGAATGCCGGCTCGCCGGAGACGCCATTTGAGCAGCGACGTCCAGGGCGACAAACACGCGGTCGCCCACGCACGACTGATCAGTCCACTCCCCGCCGCCCGCCACGACGGCAGGGCAGGCTCGAAGGGCACGCGCACCGCCTTCAGGCCATACTCGCGTCCGATCGCGAGGATCAGGCGAAGCACCGTGGGATGAAGATGCATATGGTTGTGGCCGTTCACGTGATCGAGCGGGAGCCCCGACTTTCGAAATGCCTCGAACTGTGCTCTGATCTCGGCCGTGAGCTGACGACGCACGCCGGGCCGAAAAAAGAATTTGATCCCGGCGGTGACGAGTCTCGTAGAGAATCGGCCGTCTGGGTCGACGAGGTCGGGAAGCTGCTCGGGGGGCAGCACCGGCGCCCCTTCGACGAGCACGAGGTGTAGACCAACGTTGAGCGACGGTAACCGTCTGGCGCGGGCGACCGCATCCTCCGCCGCGGCCGCCCCGACCATCAGACTCGCCGTCGTCAAAATGCCGTGCCGATGCGCCTCCTCGATGGCCTCGTTGACCGGGACCGCCAGACCGAAATCATCTCCCGTCACGACGAGTCGTTTCATGCCGACGCTTCCTGTGCGACCAAACGTCCGTCCCGGGTCAGCACGAACGTTTGCCCCCGCCAGACCGTGGTCTTCTTCACGAGCGCGAAGATCCACGACAGAAAGGCCGCGACGTCGCGGACCGGCAGCCAGGCGAGGCTTCGCACACCTTCCCGGTCAGCCGAATACCACCGCATCATCCCGGCCATCGTCGCCAAGCGGACGGCCACGGTGACGGCGAAGACCATCAACCCGACCGGATCGCCGACCCGCAACACAGCGAACAGCATGGCGAAGGGAATCGGTTTGATGGTGACGGTCGAGAAAAAGGCCCCAGGCCGCGCCGCGCGATTGTTCTGATCCCAGTAGACCTGATGCCCCCACCATTGCGCCGGTGTCTTCAGATCCACCACCGTGTCGACGAGATAGGGCAGAATGACCGCCTTCATTCCCAGCGCGTGAATGCGCCGCCCCATTTCGAAGTCTTCGACGAGATAGTCCGCGAGCGCTTCGAGCCCCCCGATGGCGTCCAGCGTCTTGCGATGCAGCGCGGTCGAGGCGCCGAGACAAAAGGTGGACGCGCCGGTGAGAGAGGCGAACACAAAATTGGGGAGAAACTCGGCGTTCATCGTCAGCAGCTCGAGCTTCTCGAACCACCGATCGCCGCCGACCGCCTTGTACAACGTGCAGACGTATCCCACATCGGGATCGGCAAGCGGCGCCACGATCGTTTTGAGATAGTCCGGCCCCACGCGAATATCGCTGTCGCTGATGACCAGCACGTCGTGACGTGCGTGAACGAGCCCGCCGAGCAGGTTGTTGATCTTTCCGTTCGACCCCGCGCGTCGCTCTTCAATCGCCACGGTCACGCGCTCCATCCCGAATTCGCGCTGGAGCCTCTGGAGCAAAGGAATGGCGGGATCGTTCCGCCGTTGCACCGAGAAGACGACTTGGAAGTCGGGATAGTCCTGGAGGCAGACGCTGCGAAGATTCGCCTCAAGCCCCTTTTCCAGCCCATGGACCGGCTTGAGAATCGTCACCTTCGGCCACGCGCCTTCCGCAAGGACCTGCCGCCTTCCGACACTCTTGCAGCGAAGCGCCGCGACCAGGCATGCGACGCCGTATGCCGATCCCACGATCACGGGAATCAAGCACACCCACTCCGCTACGGTGTAGACCGACATCACGACTCGGCGTCTCCGCTTTGAACCCGAACGGACGCGAACCTGTCGCCTTGCAATAGAGTCGAATAGAGAGCGACAGCAGATTGCGTGCCCGCGGCACCGTCACGCGCGCACGATAAGTTGCAGGTTTTTCGGTAGAGGAAGAAAGGCGAGCACATCCCAGCAGGCATCACGTTCAAATTCTTGAACGTGACGTCAAAAAACTTGTACGAGGCGACTACGAAGACGGCGGAGACTCAGAGAAGAGGGACTTGAGCTTGTACTGCAGGAGGCTCCGGCTGATACCGAGGGCTTCCGCCGCCTTGGCCTGCACGCCGGCGGAGCGCTCCAGTGCGCGCGCGATCAGGCGGCGTTCGATCGTTTTCAGTGTGACGTCGAGTGGGACATCGTCGGGCAAGAGGCGATCGAGCGCTCTCGCCCATTCTCCGGTCGCGGCAAGCTCCAGCGGGAAATCCGTCCCTTGAATCTCCTCGGTGTTCGCCATCAACGCCGCATGGGAGACCACGTTCTTGAGTTCGCGGACATTCCCCGGCCATCGGTAGCGGGTCAATACCTCAATCGCAGACGGCGCGAACCGTTTGCCGCGCGCGCCGCCGTCCTTGACGCACTCTTGCAGCGCCGTCTCCGCCAGCGCCGGGATATCGTCGATCCGTTCGCGCAGTGGCGGCACGTCGATCCGCACGACGTTGAGACGGAAGAAGAGGTCCTCTCGAAAGTGCCCTTGCGCCACCTCGGCCTTCAGGTCGCGATTCGTGGCGGCGAGAATCCGCACGTCGAGGGCGACCGCCTTCTCGCTCCCCACGCGTCGAATTTCCTGCTGATCGAGCACGCGCAGCAATTTCGCCTGGAGCGGCACGGGCAGCTCGCCGATTTCGTCCAGGAAGAGGGTCCCTCCATTGGCCTGCTCGAACACGCCGAGATGCTTGCCGGCGGCGCCGGTAAAGGCGCCCCGCTCATGCCCGAACAGCTCGCTTTCCGCCAGCGTGTCGGTCAACGCCCCGCAGTTCACGCCGAGAAAAGGGCGTCCGGCGCGCGGGCCGTTGAAATGGATCGCCCGAGCCACGAGTTCCTTGCCACTGCCGCTTTCGCCGCAGATCAAGACGGTCGTCTTCGAGGGCGTCACACGCGTGATCTGCTCGAAGACGGTCTGCATCGCCGCGCTGCGGCCGATCAACTGATCGAAGTGATAGTGATGGGCCAAGGTTCGAGACAAGCGGCGATTTTCACGGAGGAGGATGCTTCGCTCCGCCGCCTTCTGGACACTGCGAAGCAGATGGGCCGTGTCGAACGGCTTCAACACGAAGTCGTAGGCCCCCAATCGCATCGCCTCCACGGCGCGCTCGACGCTCCCGTACGCCGTCATGATGATCGTCGACACCCCGGGCGCGACCTCGCGCACCTGCCGCAACAGCGTGAGACCATCCATGTCGGTCATACGCAGATCCGTCAGGAGAACGTCCACTCCTCCGTCGGCGAGCGCCGCTAACGCGTCCGCCGCCTTCTCAGCGGTCAGTACCCCGTAGCCGTCGTCTTGCAACAGTTCTCGAAGCATCCACAGATAGTTTTTTTCATCGTCCACAACGAGGATGGTCGCCATCGCGCGCTCCTACTGCACACCGGCGGCCGGGACAGCGATCTGATGCCATCGCGCTCGGAGGTCGCCAGGAAGATGGATCGTGACAGAGGTGCCTTCTCCAAGAAGGCTTCGCACGTCCAGCGTGCCGCCATGGGACGCAATGATGCGGCGGGCGAGCGCGAAGCCCAATCCAACCCCGCCGGCTCGTTTGGTGAAGAACGGCTCGCCGAGATGCTTCACGTCATCGTCCGACAATCCGACCCCGGTATCGGACACGGTGATGACGACGTCATCGGATACGTCATCGCGCCGACAGGTGAGGGTCAGCACGCCCGCAGACGGCATGGCCTGCACGGCGTTTCGGATCAGATTCGCCAACGCGTGATGCAGCAAGTCGTGATCGCCTCTGAGTTGAATCGGCTCGGGCGGCGTGTCGATACGGATCGTGTGGCGACCGGCGGCGGACCCCTCGGAGAGCGATCGCCCCACCGATCGCACGAGCGCGCACACGTCGACCGTCTGGTTGTCCAATCGCAAGGGCGTGCCAAGCCTCAGAATGCTGCCCACAGCGGTGTTGAGATGCTCGACTTCTTCCAACAGCACCGTGACATGGCGAGTCACGGTCGGATCCGTGACGCGCGCCGCCAGCATCTCGGCGGCTCCTTTGATCACCCCCAGGGGATTGCGCACCTCGTGCGCGATTTGCGCGGCCATCTCGCCCAGTGCCGCCATCTGTCCGATCCGTTGGACCCGTTCCTCCATCTGGGTCATCTGCAACAGTCGCTCGGTGAGTTCGCCCTGAACGTGGCGCAATTGCGCATTCGTGTCAGCCAAGGCCGCGGCCATCGCTTGGTAATGCTCGCGACGGTCCCGTTCGTCTTTGGCAAACAGATAGGTCAACGCGCCCGCCATCGTGAAATAGACGATCGCCGCCAGCGAATCTTGAAAATCCTTGAGCTTGATCTGGGAAGCGGCGATGTGTTGCCCGGTAACGATGAAGCCGACCATCGCGACGATTGCGCCGCCGACCACGCAGACCACCTCGACACCCGTCAGTCGCGCGGCGGCCGACACGATCGGCAGGAGATAAACGAGCTCGTAGATGCTGCCGCTGCCGTCGGTCAGCGCAACGAGCACGGAGGCCGCATTCAATTGGAGAAAAATGCTGAGCCGCAACAGGAGGAGCCGGCGTGTCGACTCTGCCTCATCCGGCCCGGCGACGGGATAGAAGAGTTCGAGGGCCTGCAGGACCATGATCGCGAAGAAGGCCAGGTAGGCGCCGACCGAGGCTTGATGCGCGGGCGTCCCAAGGAGGAAGAGTAATCCGCCCAGGAGAACGAGTGTTCCGACCTTCAGGAGATCGAACAGATGGATCGATCGCAGAGACATGCGGCACCTTCGCTCGAAGCAAAGTCTGAGCGTGAGAGGCACTGTGAGCGGCGGTCGTCGAGGTGGGCGGACGAGAGATTCAGACCCTCATCGAAGAACGCAGCCGGGGATTAGAACGGAACTGCTGGAGGAGCGCGGGGCAAGGCGGTGGCGGACACGTCGCGGGCCGTCGGTGGTTCAGCATTGCCGAGAGGATGATCGAGGGATGGCGGCAAAGCCGGCCATCGTTCAGAAGGTGAACCGACCGCGACGCCGTGCTGGTCCTTCCCTTGTTTGCGGTCGTCCGACGACTCCAGCATGGAAAGCGCGAGTTCGCCCTCATTGATGATCGTCGGGGCGCGCAGGCCGGCTTCCCGAGTCGCGCCGGGCGACGATGGCGGGAGAAATTCGTTTGGGAGATCGGCCGACACGACCGTGTGCGCAATGCCCGCATGGCGGGGAAGGGACGGACGTGGATCGTCGTCAATACCAGCGAGATGGACGTGGACGAGCGGAACGGCGACGATCCAGAGAATGAGCCAGACGACAACGGCTCTGTTCAGATGCCGATGACAGGGTCGGGATTTCATAATATTGCGTACATGAGATATTGCGTACATGAGTAGCACAAGCGTGCCGCTTAAAGAAAGACTCCACCTGCGCCTACAAGGAACGCCTGGTACGCATGCCTGTCGCGGACCCGAGACCTAAAGTCGGTTTAGCGCCCATATCCGCTTCGCTCGTCGAGCGTGTGTAAAAGCGCGCGTGCCTCTTCTCGGTACCGGCTGCCGTCTTGCCCCGGTCGACCCAGCACGGTACGGAGTTGGCGCCGAGCCTGCTCCCACTCCTTGCGTTTCATGTATGCCTTCGCGAGATCGAGCCTGGCATGATCGTACTGAGGGTCCACCGTCACGGCTTCTTCGAGGTAGGCCAGGGCCGCCTTGGCGTCGCCGCCGAGAACCCACGGCAACTCCTCCAGCATCATGCCCATCATGTGAAGAGAAGGGGCATGGTGCCGCCGAAGCTCGAGCGCCCGGGTCACATGTCGCTTGAGCTCGCGAACACCCAAGGCCGACGCCATCGTCCCGGACAATTGCATCGCGCTCCCGAGATTGGCCGCATAGAGGTAGTGGCCCTCGGCGTCCGCTTCGCGAATGGCCAGCGCCCGTTTGGCGAGACGCGCGCCCTCCTCGTACGCGGCCTTCCGCTTCGCCGGCTCGGTCTCCACCTCATCACCAACGTCCAAATAGAGGGATGACAGTTTCAGCAGTACCTGTGGATCGGAGGAGTCCTGCGCCCGTGCGGCGACTAGGGCCTGAAGGTCGACCGCGGGCGATCGACGCGGTTCCGCAAAGGCGTTGAAATCGGGTGCGAGGAAAGGAAGCAGCAGGAGGACACTGAGAAGCGCGGGACGGGCTACCGGACACAGGATGGGTTGGCGATTCCCCACAGCGACGCATACTCTAAACGACGCGTTTGCTCGATGGCAATCATCGGCCGCTCTGTTCGCCCGCCTTCGCGCGAAGCCGGTCGAGTTCCCTCTCCAGCTCGATCATCTTCAACTCTCGGCCGACCACGACCTCCTCGAACTTCTCGAGATCGTGGATCTTGTCCTGTAGCTGCGCCTTCGAGTCCTGTAGATCCTGCACCATCCGCACATACTCGGTCATGTCGCGCAGGATGCCGATCGCCCCGATGATGCGGCCGTCGGGATCCCGCCACGCTGAGGCATTGAGCGTCGTCGGCGTCACTTTCCCCGACGCGCTCCGCGGATTGAGCTGCACGTTGCGCGTGATGCCTTTCTTCACGACTTCGCGCAACGCGGAGGTCAACTGGACGGTGTCCTCAGGGGTCAAGAACCGCAGGAGCGTCTCGTGGCCCAATTCATCGACGCGCAGCCCGAGCATGTCGGACGCCGCATCGTTCGCGAGGAGAATGTTGGCGTTCAAGTCGGACACAAAGACCGGATCGGGCGCGTGCTTGATGAGGCTTTCGGCCGCCTTCGTCTTGTGCAGTTCGGACTCGGCGCGTTCCAGTTCTTCGTTCTTGCGCTTGAGCTCCTGCGCCCGTTTGGCGAGCTCCATGAACACGTTCACTTTGGACTGCAGAATCTCCGGCACGATCGGCTTGACAATGTAATCCACCGCCCCGTGCGCATACCCTTTGACGACGTCCGCGTCCTCCTTGCTGTAGCTCGTCAGAAAAATGATCGGAATGTCGCGCGTGCGTTCACGGGCGCGGATCAATGCCGCCGTCTCGTAGCCGTCAAGCCCCGGCATTTTGACGTCGAGGAGGATCAAGCAAAAGTCGCGTTCGAGCAGGCGCTTGAGCGCCTCTTCGCCAGACAACGCCGTGACGATCTCGCGATTATGGGATACGAGGACCGCTTCGATCGCGACGAGGCTCTCCGGGCTGTCATCGACGAGCAAAATCGGCAAGCGCGGGACATCGCCGCTACGGTCTTCCGACGTCGGCATGGTCTGAGTCGTCACGTCCAAGGGAACATCGACGCCATCCAACATACAACACCTTTACCCGGATGTTGAAAAAGAGCACCGGTTGAACACCCCGGCACCTTCTCAGTATTAGAGCGCGAACGGTCGCGCGGCCGGAATCTTCCGATAGAATCGCCCCGCTGGATCGAGCGGTTGATAGCCCTGCTCCTCGGCGATGCCCGGCGGGAGCGCGCCCCCCGCATCCAGCAATCCCCACCGATCGAGACTGTCCCGGAACAGGTGCCTGACCCGTGCCTGCAAGCTCGGCCCGAATGCGGGCCAGAGATGATCGGCCACGATGAATTGAAATTCGTGAAACACCCCATCCGTCGAGAGTTGGTGCTCCAAAAACGCAATGTTCGCCTTTAAGGGCGCCGCCATCACGACTCGATCGTCCTTGCGCAGGTAATAATCCGCCAATCGGCCGTGCCCGCCGGCGGCACGATAGCGGCCCTCGGCCGGCTCGAGGTCGGCCAACGGATAGTCCCCCTCTTTCCCCGCGCGATAGACGGTTTCACTGACATCCGTGGCGTAGATTCGACACCGGTGATAGAGACCGGCCTCATACAGGGCGATCGCGAGCGAATAGACGCCTTCGCCGGATCCGCAGGCCGGATACCAGATGGCAATCGACGGATAGGTTCGGAGGACGGGCAGCACGACCTCGCGCAGGCTCACAAATGACTGCGGATCGCGAAAGAAGCCGCCCGATGGAATCGTCAGCGCAAGCAGCAAGGCCTGCAAGCTCGCCTCGTCGTGCAAGACTTTCGCTTGCAGCTCGGACACGGTCGCGACGCCTTCCGCTCGGACGCGGTCCCAAATTCGTGGCTCCAGCCAGTTGCGCTCATACCCGTCGAAATCGTAGCCGTAGCAATGACGGAGGCCGTCCCGCAGGAGGCGCAATTCCGTTTCCTCGATGCGTGCCTGTTGCGCAGTGGAGTGCATGCCGTCAGGGCTCCCGATCATCGAAACAGCCAGACGCGTAACAATGAGAGCAACTGATCGGGCTCGACCGGCTTGGAGATATAGTCGGACGCGCCGGCTTCGATGCACTTCGACCGGTCGACCTTCATCGCCTTCGCCGTCACCGCGATGATCGGCAAGGACGCATATTCCGGAATCTTCCGGATCACCCGCATGGTCTCATAGCCGTCCATCTCGGGCATCATCACATCCATCAACACCACATCGACGTCCGGATTCTCCTTGAGGCGCTGAATGCCGGCGTGGCCGTTCTCGGCATAGATCACGGTCATGTCTTGCATCTCGAGGATGCTCGTCAACGCGAAAATGTTCCGGATGTCGTCATCGAGGATCAGGACCTTCTTGCCGCCCAATGCCGGATCTTTTTGCGTGAAGCTTTCGAGGATATCGCGCTGCGTCTCACCGAGGTTCGCCGACGACCGATGGAGGAACAGGGACGTCTCGGCCACCAGCCGTTCCGGCGATTTCACGTCCTTCACGATGACCGCCTCGGTGAGCTTCTTCAATTGCGTCTCCTCGTCGCTGCTCAAATCCTTGCCGGTATAGACGATGATCGGGAGATCGCGGCGGCCCATCTCCTGATGGATTCTCTCGATCAACTCGAGCCCGGGCATGTCCGGCAGGCGCAGGTCGAGAACCAGGCAGTCGAAGTGGTCGGTCTTCAGCGCCTCGAGCGCCTCCGAGCCGCTGGCCACCGCGGTCGTCCGCACGTCGCCGCCGCCCAGCAGTTCGACAATGCTCTGCCGCTGGGTGTCGTCGTCTTCGATCACCAACAGGTTCTTCGTGGGACGCTCGATAAATGCGACCATGTCATCGAATGCCCGCTCCAGCCATTCTCGGCTGACCGGCTTGTTCAGACAGCCGAACGCGCCCTGCTTGAGGCCCCGCTGCCGTGCCTCCTCGACGGAAATAATGTGGACGGGGATGTGGCGGGTGTTCGCATCGTGTTTCAGGCGATCGAGGATGGTCCACCCGTCATTATCCGGCAGGCATAGATCAAGGGTGATCGCGGACGGCTTGAAGCGTCGCGCGAGCCCCAACCCCTGCTCGCCCGTCGTCGCCACAACAACCTTGAAGCCTTTCTCCCGGGCGAGATCGGCGAGGATCTGAGCGAATGGGATGTCGTCCTCGACGATCAAGAGAACCCGGTCGCCGGGTGTGATGTGATCGCGATCGTCGGGGACTTCGATCGGCACATCGACCGTCGGCTGAACGGTCGTCTCCGGCTGGGACACTGCAGGCGGCACCTCCGGCCGGCGTCCCGTCTTGGGGATGCCGATCGTCGGCCGCTGCAAGACTGCCGTGGAATTGTAGACGCGGGGCAGATAAAACGTAAACGTGCTGCCCTTGCCGGGGGCGCTCCGCACTTGGATTTCCCCGCCCAGCAACCGCGCGATCTCGCGGCTGATGGAAAGCCCCAAGCCCGTGCCGCCATACTTGCGGCTCGTCGTCCCGTCCGCCTGCTGAAAGGCCTCGAAGATGATCTTCTGTTTCTCCGGTGGGATGCCGATGCCGGTGTCGGTGACCGAGAAGGCCACGACGCAGTCGGCTTGATTCAGCGTCGCGTGCTCTCGGTCCCAGCCCGACGTGACCTTTTCGATCTTCAACGACACGCTGCCGTGATCGGTAAATTTGATCGCGTTGGAGAGGAGATTCTTGAGCACCTGCTGGAGGCGCAGTGAATCGGTCTGGATCGCGGACGGGAGTCCCGGCACGCGCTCGACGTTGAACTCCAGTCCCTTGTTCTGCGCGATCTGCCGGAAGCTGCGGTCCACGTAATCCGTCAGATCGGCAAAGCCGACCGGCCCGACCGTGACCCCCATCGTCCCGGACTCGATTTTCGCGAGATCCAAAATGTCGTTGATCAACGCCAGGAGATCGCTGCCCGAGGCATAGATGGTCTGGGCGAACTCGACCTGTTTTGGCGTCAACGTGCCTTCGCGATTATCAGCGAGCAGCTTCGAGAGGATCAGCAGGCTGTTGAGCGGCGTCCGGAGCTCATGCGACATGTTGGCGAGGAATTCCGACTTGTAGCGGGACGACAAAGCCAACTGCTCGGCCTTCTCTTCCAGCGCCGCCCGCGCCTCCTCGACTTCGCGGTTCTTCATCTCGACCTGGGCCTTTTGCTCCGAGAGCAGGTTGGCTTTTTCCTCCAGTTGCTCGTTCGTCTGCCGCAGCTCTTCCTGCTGTTGCCGCAACAGCTCTTCGGACTTCCGGAGCGTTTCGGCCTGGCGTTCGAGCCGTTCGTTCGTCGTCTTCAACTCGTGCTGCTGGGCCTGCAACTCGGCAGTCAACGCCTGGGACTGCTTGAGCAGGTCCTCGGTCCGCATGTTCGCCGCGATCGTGTTCAAGACGATCCCGATGTTCTCCTTGAGCTGATCCAAGAACGTCAGATGAATATCGCTGTATTGGTTGAACGAGGCCAACTCGATGACCGCCTTGACCTCGCCCTCGAAGAGCACCGGCAACACGACGATGTTATACGGCGGCGCTTCACCGAGGCCGGAGTTGATGCGGATATAGTCGGCCGGAGCGTTCGTGACGAGAATTCGCTGCTTCTCGAGCGCGCACTGTCCGACCAGCCCTTCGCCCAGTCGGAACCAGTTCGACACGCCCTTCCGCTCCCGGTACGCGTAGCTGCCCAAGAGCTTCATGACACGCTCGCCTTCCATCAGGTCGCTCATGTAGAAAACGCCGTGCTGCGCATTCACGAGCGGCGTGAGCTCCGGCAGGATTAGATTGGCCACGGTGGTCAAGTTCCGTTGGCCCTGCAGCATGCCGGTGAAGCGGGCGAGGTTTGTCTTCAGCCAGTCCTGCTCGGTGTTCTTCTGGGTCGTCTCCTTCAGGTTCCGGATCATCTCATTGATGTTGTCTTTGAGCGAGGCCACCTCGCCTTGCGCTTCCACCGCAATGGACCGCGTGAGGTCGCCTTTGGTCACCGCGGTGGCCACTTCCGCGATCGCACGCACTTGGTTGGTCAGGTTGGCCGCCAACTGGTTCACGTTGTCGGTCAAGTCGCGCCACACGCCGGCGGCCCCCGGCACCTTGGCCTGCCCGCCAAGCTTCCCTTCCGTCCCGACTTCGCGCGCCACCGTCGTGACCTGATCCGCGAACGTCGCCAACGTGTCGATCATTTCATTGATCGTGTCGGCCAAGGCCGCGATCTCGCCTTTGGTCTCGACGGTCAGCTTCCGCTTGAGGTCGCCGTTCGCGACGGCCGTCACGACGCCTGCGATGCCGCGCACCTGGTTGGTGAGGTTGCTCGCCATGAGGTTGACGTTGTCGGTGAGATCTTTCCAGACGCCGGCCACGCCTTTGACTTCCGCTTGGCCGCCCAATTTCCCCTCGGTCCCGACCTCGCGGGCCACGCGCGTCACTTCGGACGCGAACGAGTTCAATTGGTCGACCATCGTATTGATCGTGTCCTTCAACTCCAGAATCTCGCCGCGCACGTCCACGGTGATCTTCTTCGACAGGTCGCCGTTCGCGACGGCCGTGGTCACCTTTGCGATGTTGCGGACCTGGTTGGTGAGGTTGTTCGCCATCCAGTTGACGTTGTCGGTGAGATCCTTCCAGACCCCCGCCACGCCCTTCACGTCCGCCTGGGCGCCGAGCTTGCCTTCGGTGCCGACGTCGCGGGCGACGCGCGTCACTTCCGACGCGAACGAGTTCAACTGGTCCACCATCGTGTTGATCGTGTTCTTCAGCTCGAGGATCTCGCCGCGCACGTCCACGGTGATCTTCTTTGACAGGTCGCCGTTCGCCACCGCGGTCGTGACGTGAGAAATGTTGCGCACCTGGCTCGTGAGGTTGCTCGCCATGAGATTCACGTTGTCGGTCAGGTCCTTCCACGTCCCGCCGACGCCCTTCACCTCCGCCTGGCCGCCCAGCTTCCCTTCGGTGCCGACTTCCCGGGCGACGCGCGTCACCTCAGACGCGAACGAGTTCAACTGGTCGACCATCGTATTGATCGTGCTCTTCAACTCGAGAATCTCGCCGCGGGCGTCCACGGTGATCTTCTTCGAGAGGTCGCCATTGGCGACGGCCGTCGCCACACCGGCGATGTTCCGCACCTGGTTGGTCAGGTTGTTCGCCATCATGTTGACGTTGTCGGTGAGGTCCTTCCACGTCCCGCCGACGCCCTTCACGTACGCCTGCGCGCCGAGCTTGCCTTCGGTGCCCACCTCGCGGGCCACGCGCGTGACCTCCGAGGCGAACGAGTTCAGCTGGTCGACCATCGTGTTGATCGTGTTCTTCAACTCGAGGATTTCACCGCGCACGTCCACCGTGATCTTCTTCGACAGGTCGCCGCTCGCCACGGCCGTCGCGACCTGCGCGATATTCCGAACCTGGTTGGTGAGGTTGCTCGCCATCAAGTTGACGTTGTCGGTGAGGTCCTTCCACGTCCCGCCGACGCCTTTCA
>NZ_CEFZSK010000015.1:0-63985 GCF_979581665.1 Nitrospira sp. Vd2
CCGCCGCCACCGTCCCCGCTGAAACCTTCAAAAATTGTCGCCTTGATAAGAACATTGCTGGCACCTCCTAGGATTGCGACTGATTCTTCCCCACTGACCGTGACGAAACGTTACCTTCACCACCTCCTTTCATGGCATGAATAGGCAGCTTCGTTACGAGTGGATAAGGAATTACAAGCCGCGTGCCGACGATGAAGTAGGACGACAGGAGCTGATGACAGAAAAACGTAAATCTGACATTCACTTGCGATGCTCGATTTGGATTGGTTCTGCCGGAGCTTTGAGGGAGTGAGAAAAAACTGATGGCTCACGGGGATTGCTGATGTAATACCATGATTTTGCTGATTTTTTACCGTTAGAATTTCCTGACATCGACAGCCGTTCTTGTCAACTGCCTGACTTAACGTGATATTTGTCTGATTTTGCACAGCAACAGTCAGACTTTTCTGACACCTGTTTTTCACTCCTGATCCTTCAAATAACGCCGCATGATCTCATGGAAATAGGAACGGGGAAGGCCGCTCTCGGTTGCGGCATGCGTGATATTGCCGTGATGGGCGGTCAACTTCGCGCGCAGGTACCGCCGATTGAATTCGTCCAACACCTTTTCCTTGGCCTTGGCATAGGGCAGATGCAAGTAATCATCTGTCATCGCCGCAACCGATGGATCGGAAGGTTGTAAGAGGCCCATCACGTCCTGCCTTCCAATCCGGTCGCCCTTGGCCAGCATCACGGCCCGTTCAATCACATTCCGGAGTTCGCGCACGTTCCCGGGCCAGGAATATGCGATCAAATCTGTCACGGCAGCTGCATGCAGATCCTCCACCTGTTTGCCAAATTCCTTGGCATAGCGAAGAACGAAATGGCGAGCGAGCAGCGGAATATCTTCCTTTCGCTCGCGCAACGGCGGAACCTGGATGGTCATGACGTTGAGCCGAAAGAACAGGTCCTTCCTGAACTCGTTTCGCTTCACCTTTTCGGCCAGATTCTGATTGGTGGCAGCCACGAATCGCACGTTGACCTTCTTTTGCTGGGTGCTTCCCACGGCCCGGACCTCGCCCTCTTCCAACACGCGCAGTAGTTTGGCCTGCTGGCTCAGCGGCAGGTCCCCCACTTCGTCGAGAAAAACGGTTCCACCGCTTCCCACTTCAATCAACCCTCGCTTGTCTGCGACGGCTCCCGTGAACGCTCCACGCACGTGGCCGAACAATTCGCTCTCCACCATGCCCTCGGAAAAGGTCGTACAGTCGACAACTTGAAAGGGGCCCTCACGTTCGGGGCTGCGGGCATGAATCGCTCGGGCGATCAATTCCTTCCCGGTTCCTGTTTCCCCGACGATCAGTGCCGTCGCTGACACTTGGGCCACGGCTTCGATCATTGCCAACACATGTTGGATGGCCGGACTCGTGCCGATCAGTTCCTTGAAGGGCAACGCCTGAGACACGCGGTCCAGTGGTTGATACTGCTGGAGAATTTCAGCCATACGCATGGCCCGGTGGATGCGGGTCGCGAGGTCGAGCGTTTGAAACGGCTTGAGGACGTAGTCGAACGCGCCGTGGCGCATGGCTTCCACGGCGACATCGACCGTGTTGACCCAGCTCATCACGACCACCGGAATCCGTCGATTGATCTGCTGCACGCGCTGCAACAGGTCAATGCCGCTCATTCCAGGCAGCCGGACGTCGGTAATGATCAGATCGATGTGACGGTCTTCGAGGATCTTCAAGCCGCCCTCGGCGCGCGCGGCGAAGACCAGTTCCACGTTTTCGTCTTCGGTTCTCGGTAACTCCTCCTCGACGGCCCTCAGGAACATCTCGACGTCGCCGGCGTTATCTTCGATGACCAAAATGGTGAACGTTTTTTCCTTCGTCATCTTCATGGACAAACCTCAATCACTCTTGACCTTCACCGTCTCGATGTGAGTGGCAGGATCGCGAAGGAGAATCGGTAGTCTCAGCGAAAAGGTCGTGCCGTCTCCGGGTTTCGACGTGACGGTGATTTCGCCGCCGTAGTGTTCCACGACCGTCTTCACGATCGAGAGCCCAAGACCCGCGCCCGGCGCCTCGACCGTCCCCAATCGCTGGAACGGCTCAAAAATTCTGTCGGTCATCGATGGCTCCATTCCAACGCCGTTGTCCTGGACATACAGCCAGTCGTTGTGAATGCCGATCTCGATTCTTGGGGCGGGTTGCTCACCCATGTACTTGATGGCGTTGTCGAGGAGGTTCTCAAAGACCTGTTTGACATGGATGCGCCGGCACGCCACTTGCGGGAGGTCATCGGACACGTTCACGATGATCCCCTTGGCCTCCAGGTCCAATGCGCGGAGATCCAGCAACTCACGGACGACCGACCCCACGTCCACACTTTCCACCGCTCGCCGCTCTTCGCCGAGCCGCGCCACATCGAGCGTGCGTTCGGCCAAATCGAGGAGGTCCTGCCCTTCCTTTTGAATCCACTCCAGGTATCGAATCGCTCGGTCATCGAGCCGTCCTCGATAATCCTTCATGATCCACGACGCAAATTCGGCGACGCGGCCAGCAGGTGCTTTCACTTCGTGGGTGAGGTCCGCAATCTTCCGGTCCACGGCACGCAGATGCTCCTTGAGTGTGGTCGACTCCGCTTCCACGGCTTCCAAGAGCCGCGCGTTCTCGACGGCCACCGCCGCGTACGAGCAAAACTGCTGGCTCAACTGAACATCCCAATCGGTAAAGACGCGCACCCCGCTCGTCTGCAGAAGGACCAGCACCCCCATTAACTCCTGCTGAGGCCCGAAGACCGGTACCGCCATATAACTTTTCGCCCCGAACTCATCCCGAAAGCGGATGCGCTTATCCGCGTGCTGCGACAGGTCGTTCACGAAGATCGGCGCACGCGTCTCGAACACCTGGGTGGTCAGCGGCGTCTCTTCGAAGAGGAGCACTTGTTTGCGGATTTGATCGAAGATTTGGCCGGAAGCAGCCTCCACCACCCAGCACTCCAGCACGGGGTGCCGAACGAGGAGGATGGCCAAGTCCGCCTTCAACAAACCGGCCGCGCGATCGACGATGCGTCTTAAGACCTGCTCGAGCCCGCCGGCTTCCAGCGTGGTGATTTCCTGACCGGTCAACCGTAGTGCCTCCAGGTGGTCCAGGTGTTGAGTGATTCGCCCCGCCATCCATTCGAAGGTCGCGGCCAACTGCCCGAACTCATCACGACTCCTCACCTCCGTGGTGGTGGGAAGCTGGCCGAGCGCGATCTGCTCCGCGGTCGTCGTCAGCTTTTTGAGCGGATCTTGAATCACACGCCGTACCACCCACATCGCGATCGCCAACAGAACGACGGCGCAGACCAGGAACGACCATTGAAGACGGTAGAGGACGTCGATGCGCCGGGCTGTCCGATGCTCGAGCATGTCGACGAGATCCGACCAACCCTCTACAAATCCTTGCACGCGCGGATTGTATTGGATCGAAGAAGCGGCGACGCGTGACGGCGCCCGTACAATCTGCTCCAGATTCGGCCGGATTTCACGCACCCATTGGTGCTCAATGGCGGCGAGCTTCAGTAGGACCTCGCGTTCCGACTCGCGCAGGAGCCCATAGGCAGCGTTCCCCTCCTTCAAGGCCGACAAGACGCGGCCCATCTCTTCGATGTCCGCCCGCACCGTCTGTCGCGCCTGCGTGTCGGGTGTCGTGATTTCGTTGAGGAGAAACGCGATCCGGTACACCCGCATCCGTTGGCCCGCGGCGTACTTGATGGCGGAGCTTGCACCGAGCAACTGCTGGGTGAGGTAGGAATTGACGAGCAACAGTGCGCTGAAGATCAGCGACAACAGGACAAAGACGCCGCCGATTTTTGTCGCGACTGATAACGAAGGCCGCCTGGACCCCACAGGCCCTCCCGAATAAGCGCTTGCTTATCCTTGCGTATTCGTCGCCTCAAATGCAATGGAGCGACGGCTCCGCTGCCGTGCCGGGCGGGGGAAGGATGGAGGCTAGGCCACGACCTTGGCGGGCCCGAGACGTCCTAAATCAATTACCAGTTCGTCTTTCTTTCGACCGGAGAGGTGATCCCACCAACTCGCCCGGTCCTTGACGAGCGCATCGCTGGGAGTGAACGTGAGATCGAAGGCCTTTGGTCCGGTGGGCGCGGTGGGATATCGACGGTCGTAGACCATGCCATAAGCGGGAATACCGTACACCACGCGATAGTTGCCGAGCATGAAGTGCAATCGGCCCTCGTGGACGTAGGCGCCTCCCGATGTAATTTCCCGCTTGATCGACGTCTGCGGATAACTAATGTAGAAGGTCGCCCGCTCATCCGGCTGCGCAGACGCCAGCGCTTCTGAAAGCCGGGGCGCAAGCCACGCGACTTCCTCGTCGCGGAACACTCTCTCCCACGGGGCCTCGCCGAGGAACAAGCGTTGGAGGCCATTGCGGTGTTGACGCGCTGAAAAGCCTTTCAGGACGCGCGCCATCTCGTCGGGCGAGATAAGCGCCGGTTGACTGTGGAGGGTTTGCGGAATTTCGTGAAAGGCATAGGGGTCAGGTTCCAGCCTGACAAAATCGGTAGGGGATTCAAAAATCATCCGGGCCGGCACCTGCGGCACGGCACAGCCGAGAAGCACGAGGCACGTGGAGGCGAAGGGCAAGGTGGTGAGGAGACCGCGGAGGAAGCAGACGATTCTCAACTTCAATCTTCACGCCTCAGTAACCGTGACCGTCATCTCAACCCGCTCGAGCGGATTGTCGCGGCCGTCGCGCTTGACATTGACGACCTTGTCCGCCACCTCCATGCCGCTCACCACTTCGCCGAACACCGTGTACTTCCAATCGAGGAAGAAGGAATCGGCGACGCAGATAAAGAACTGCGAGCCGGCGCTGTTGGGATCGTTCGAGCGCGCCATGGAGAGCGCGCCGCGCTTATGAGGTCGACTATTGAACTCCGCGGCAATGTGATAGCCGGGGCCGCCCATCCCGTGGAGCGCGCGATCCGGCTTCTTACTGTTCGGATCACCGCCTTGGATCATAAACCCCGGGATGACGCGGTGGAACGTGCAGCCGTCATAGAACTTCTCCTTGGCGAGCTTGATGAAGTTCTTCACGTGATTCGGCGCCACGTCAGGGAAGAAAGACAACACGATGTCTCCGATCGGCTCCCCCTTCACCTTGACATGAATCGTCGCCTTTGCGCCCTTGGCATCCGACATTATCGCTCCCTCTGGAAGAAAGGTTGACTGACCCCGCTCAAACCCTCGCTGATTCCGGTCCAATTCTTTCCATCGTCGTCACTGCGAAAGGCCCCTGAGCTGGTCCCGGCGTAGAGCGCGCCATCTTCCGCGGCAATCAAGACCTGGACGGAAAGCTCGGTCAGTCCCTTGTTGAGCGGCATCCACTGAACGCCTTGGTTGACCGTCTTGAAAATGCCGCGACCCGTCGCGACGTACAGTCCTCTTTCGTTCCACACCAGGCTTCGAATGGAATCGTTGGGCAACGCGTGACTGATCGGCCGCCACGTCGCCCCGCTGTCGCCACTGCGAAATACGCCGCCATCAAAGGTTCCCGCATACAGGGCCTGATCCTTATCCATAACCAGCGTACGAATGAAATTCTCGCGCATCCCTTCGTGATCCACCAGTCCCTGGGTCAGGCGCTGCCACTCCGTCGCATGCGCTTTCCGGCGCATAATACCCTTGCCCGACGTGCCGGCGTAGAGCGTCTGATCAGGCGCAATCGCGATCGTGTGGACGAGGACGTCTTCCAACCCTTTCGTCACGGCGGCCCAATTGTGTGCGCCGTCGGACAGACGATAGACGCCGTCACCTGTCCCGGCATAAATCGCTCCATCCTTGACCGTTAACGCCTTTACCTCCAAGCGCTTGAGGCCGGCGTTGACCGTTTCCCAGCTCTTTCCGTCCCGGGTGCGGAACACCCCACCTCGGAACGTTCCGGCATAGACGGTGCCGTCCGCGGCGGTGGTCAAGCAGAGAATAAAGGGGTCGGAAAGGCCGGTGTTCGCTGCCGTCCACGATTGCCCCCGGTCATCACTGCGAAACATCCCCATGCCAAACGACCCTGCATACACGGTATTCGGTCCAACGGTCGTGAGAGCCTGAATGCTGGGAGCCAAGAAGGGCCCCGGGTAGCCGCCCGGCGCATCCGCTTGTGCCGACCCGATACCAAGGGCGGTCCCGAGGAGAGCGGAAAGCATCACGGGTATGATCAGTTGTCGTGTTGAAATCAGTTCCATGATCTCACCATCTAGCTAACGTATGGTTTGATCTAGCGAACGCGGTGGCCTGCCGTCCCAACCGGTGTCACGGGTTCGAGCGAGACGGCCCTGTCCTCGCTCGCCCTTCGCCTTCCAAAGATGCGGGTTCCCCAAATGCCAATTTCATACAGGATCATCAGCGGGATGGCCATCAACAGCATCGTAAAGAGCGTCGCGTCGGGCGTAATGATGGCGGACACAATCAACGCGACCATGATCGCATGCTTGCGGTACTGAACGAGTACGTCGGTCGAGACGAGCCCAGCCCGCGCGAGTAAGGTCAAGACCAAGGGCAGCTCAAACGCAAAGCCAAAGATCAGCAAGAACTTTACGTTGAAATCGATATAGGTGCCGACCGCCAATTGCGGCGTCAGTTCGCGGTCCAAGCCGAAGCTCACGAAAAACCGGATCACGAGCGGCAAGATGACGAGGTTCGCGAAGACGAGGCCTAAGGCAAAAAATGCGGCCGCCAGACACAGCAAAGGAATCGCCCAGCGCTGCTCCTTCGGAAGCAGCGCTGGCTCGATGAACTTCCACCCTTGGTAGAGGATCATCGGCAGGCTCAGGATGACGCCTGCCAACACGGAGACCTTGATGGATGCGAACAGCGCCTCCGTCGGCCCATAAAAAATAAGATCATCCTGAAACGGTCGCTTCAGCCATGCCACTAGGTCCGGGGCATAAGCAAACATGAGCACGATCGACGCCAAAACGGTCCCCGCCACGATGATCAGCCGACGCTTGATGGCAGACAGATGGCGTACGAGCGGAGGAAGAACGTGGGCCATGGTGAAAACTCAGTGATCTCTATCGCGAGGCCGAATGTGCCTGTTCCTCGCGGTATTGATGGATCAATTCAGCCATCTTGTCCTTCTTGGCCAGTTTTTCTTTTTGGATCTGCTTCTTCAGCACTTCTTCCTGTGGCGTGAGGACGTGGCGGCGTTGAAGCTCGGCCAGCTCAGCATCCAGCCGATGGTGCGCTTCCTCGAGTTGACGAAATTCCAGATTCGAGGCCCGCAACAGCTCCGCAATCCGATCGGTTGTCATCATCGGTAACCTCCTGGCTGAAAGAACGGCGGCGACCCCGTCGCCTGCCGTGACGGTTGGCATTCGACGTTACTCTCGTCAGATGACTCGCCTTCCGGCCTCCTCACACAATCAATCCGATCCAATTCCATCAGAACCGCATCTTCGACAGGATTTGCGTAATACTTGTTCCGGAGGCCGGTTCGCCGAAATCCGGCCCGTTCGTACAGAGCAAGAGCAGGCCCGTTCGACGCCCGCACCTCCAACAATGCACGCCGCGCGCCCTCGGTCCGCCCGATCGTCAACGCATGCCATAACAACGCGGAGCCGATCCTACGGCGCCTTTCACTCGGTAACACCGCCAGGTTCATCATCCGCAGCTCTTCGAAGACGAGCCAAAAGCAGACATAGCCCACGGGTGTCATGGCCCGGTCATCGCGCGCGACGTACACGCGTGCAAAGGGATTGTTGGTCAACTCGACTTCCAGAGCCTTTCTCGACCATGGTGCCGTGAAGGAGGCTTCTTCGATCGCATGAATGGCATCGAGATCGTCAATGGTCGCCCCGTCAATGAAGATCCGGCTCTTGTCACTGAGGTCGCTCATACCGTGGTTGTCCGCCCGGCTTCACGTTGGATCCCCATCTTGACCTCTGCTTCCGCCCGCTGCACGTACAAAGGGCTCAACACCTGGCCCGCCGTCTCGCCTCGTGTGAATTTTCCCAGCCCTGCCAAGGCGACACTCACCGCATTCGCCTCGCCCTGTTCTCCGCTCACCTCATGGACACCTCGCTGTCCTACCTCATCCAAGAGCGACAGCAAACTATCTCGGTTCACGTTCCATCCGTCACCGAAGACGGTGACCGATGGTGGCAGTGATTCCGCGAAGGATCGGAGAGAGCCGACCTGGGCGGGAGAGATTTCCGTCAGGCGGGCGCCAATCCACTCATAGATCGCCCAATATACTTCGCCGCTCCGAGCTTTGAGAACGGGACACAGAAGACCGGATTCAGTGCAAAGGTTCCAGGCCATGCCTTCAAGGGTGGGAACTGCCACGACCGGCACGCCGGTGACGAGACGAAATCCCATCATAGTGGCCAGTCCAACCCGGAGTCCAGTGAACGAGCCGGGGCCGATGGAGACGATGAGGAGATCAAGATCAGTAAGAGCCCATCCTGTCCGCTCGAGCAACTCGTCGATAACGGGAAGGAGCGACTGACCCTGCTTCCCACCAGCATCACGGTCCCGCCGTTGGACGACGGCGTCATTCTCAAGTAACGCCACGCTCTGCCGCGAGGTCGCCGTTTCCACAGCCAATGCTCTCATGAGTGCGTCCCAGCATACGGGACACGTCGCGCCGCCACGCGCAATTCCTCGGCCGTCAATGGCACGTTCGGGGTCAATTCATGGAACTTAACCTCGATTCGGCTTTGCCCATCGCCATCCTGAGCGAGCACACGAAACGGCGCGCTGGCGCTGTCCCTGTTGGCAGCTCTGTTCGTCCCTGTCGTTGGCATCGATCCGAGGTCGATCGCTCGGAAGTCGTCAAATTCGACGGTTGCCTCGACTTCACCGAGCCGATTGAGCCGCTGCTCTTTGACAACGTGCAACGACTGTCGATCGAACCACAGACGGCGAAAAGGTAAGTCCTGCCCTGCCCGGTCGGCGGAGGACGCATAGACGTCCAAGCGATAACGATCACCGTCCTCGATCAAAGCGACTTGATCGCCGCGATGAATGGGCTCGACGCCGATGACCCCGCTCATGGCCAGCACGCTGAGCCGGAAGGGCCGTGCGATTTTTTCCACGCGACTCAAATCCGCGATCTGTCCCGTCAACAACCGTCCGTTCACCAAACGCAGCGTGTACCGCTCCTCTCCGAGCCCCAGCTCGAACAATTTGATGCCGAAGCGATTGAACCCTTGCAATCGCAGCGCGTCAGGACGATGGAAATGGACCGCTCCTTCGACGTACTGCGTCGCAGGGATCCCAGGCCCTTGAATTTGTGCACGGAACAGTCCTTTAAGGGATTGAATGGCGCCCGCCCGCTCCTCCAGTAAGCCAGCCAACTGTTCGGCGTTCGCGACACGAAGTGGTCCAGCCGGAGGAGGTGCTTCTCGCGTCTTCCAAAACGCACAGCTTGAGAGCGATATGCACGCCAGCAAGATCCAGAGCGCCCGTCCAAACATGGACCTGGTTACTCTCCTCTTGCCGTCCGCATCATCCGAGTAGGACGTCGAGCGCATGACGAAGGTCAGCCACACCGACTAGTTCAATCCCGTTCCGTCCGTCGATTTTCGCTAGGTTTCGTTCGGGTAGCACGCAGCGCCGAAAGCCCATTTTTGCGGCTTCACGAACACGAAGTTCCGCTTGGCTCACCGCTCGGACCTCACCGCCCAGTCCGAGTTCCCCAAGGACGACCGTAGCATGATCGATCGGCTGCTCCCGCAAACTCGACATGACGGCCGCGACGACGCCGAGATCGACCGCGGGCTCATCGATCTGCATCCCGCCAACGACGTTCACATAGACATCCTGACCGGACATGTGAACGCCCAGCCGTTTTTCCATCACCGCGAGCAATACGGCCACACGGTTGATCTCCACGCCGGTGGCCATTCGCTTCGGCATGGCGTAGCCGGTTGGTGATACCAGGGCTTGCAGCTCGACCAAGATCGGCCGGGTTCCTTCGACGCTGGAGACCACCACCGAGCCCGTACTGGCCAATGGTCGCTCGGCCAGAAACATCTCCGATGGGTTGCCGACTTCTTCAAGGCCCGTCTCCTTCATTTCAAAGACGCCGATTTCGTTCGTCGAACCGAATCGATTCTTGACGGCCCGAAGCACCCGGTAACTGTGGCCCTTGTCCCCTTCAAAATACAGGACGGTGTCCACGATGTGTTCGAGCAGTCGAGGGCCGGCAATGGCACCCTCCTTGGTGACGTGACCGATGACGAACACCGGGACGCCGCTGCGCTTGGCAAAGCCCATCAACTGCCCCGCCACTTCCTGGATCTGACTGATACTGCCGGGGGCCGAAGAGATCTGATCGGTGTAAACGGTCTGAATCGAATCTACGACCACAGCAGCAGGCTGAAGCTCCTGAATCGCCTTCAGAATTTCTTCCAACGCCGTTTCAGCGAGGATATAGAGCGCCTCTGTGGGGACATTGAGGCGTTCCCCGCGCATTTTGATTTGCTGCGGCGACTCCTCACCAGATACATAGAGCACACGCTCGGCGGTCGAGGCCAGTCTGGGAAGCGCCTGGAGGAGGAGGGTGGTCTTTCCAATTCCGGGGTCGCCACCAATCAGCATGATCGATCCCGGAACCACGCCTCCGCCCAGGACCCGATCAAATTCGCTGATACCCGTTCGGCGGCGATGCTCACCGACGACTTCGATCTCAGCGATGAGCGTGGCCTTTGGGATGCCGAGCTTGAGGACGGTGGGACGGCTCCCCCCGGCAGCCAGACGCTCCTCTTTCATACTGTTCCAGCCCCCACAATCCGGACACCGTCCTAGCCACCGTGGAGACTGATGCCCGCACGCCTGACAGAGGAAACTCGTCTTGGCCCGCATCAGCCGGAGCCCTTTCTTCTGCCGCTATCTTAAAGGAACGGGCTGCAAATTACAAAAGAAACGCGAATGAATCAGCGCCCGTGCTCGCTTTCCTACAGGCGCTTTTTTCGTACCTCTTTCCAGGTCCTAGCGATCTGGGCTTTTCGTGGAAAGTCACGCTCTTCCGAAGCAGACACGATTACGACTTCCAGCCGCCGACCGATCAAAGCCGCCGCGAATTCCTTGGTCCGCCCAATGCCCGCCTTGACGTTGTCCCACCCCTCCTGTCGCAAACTGTCGATCCTTTCCTCAACCGCTTCCTGCCCGGGACCGACGTGGACAATATAGCCAGGAGGAAACTTTCCGGTCTTGAGCCAGTCCCGGACTTCTCGGGTATCACTTGGTGACGCGACCCGCGATCGGAAAAGATACACGGCATTGAAGTAGAAGTCGGTGAGCCGCTTGACTTCCTCGGCGGCATCGGGTTGTGGGCGTCCAAGAAGGAGACTTCCGGGACTTCCAGGGATAGAGGGGACCGGTAAGGCAGGTACGGGAATCGGCTCGGTCAGCGATTCCATTTCAATCAACAAAATTGGTCGTCGCCGTTCCCACGAAAAGAGGGTGCCCGTCCCTTCGGCCTTCGAAACACGTGAGCTTTCCTTGACCTGCGCCGCCACGGGCAGATTCCCGCGCATCTTTGGCGTGTACTCTAACAGTGCGCGACCGTCGCCCCCGGTCATGGCCGATCCGACCGATTTTCCTCCAACAAGGAATTCAACCTGTTCGCCGCCGATCCCCGACCGTAGCAACGCCCCGGATTGACGCACCTGCGCCTCGAGCACGACTGGATGACCCGGTGAGGTGAGGGTGTCCGGGATGAAGACCGTCGGTACCGTTCGGTCCTCGGCGGCAAGGGGGACAGCTGCAAGGAGACCGAGGAGGATGAGCGCCGGAGCTGCGCGCATGGGAAGACTCAGCCGGTCAGCGGGAAGCCGCCCGCCGCTCGACGCGCGTCATGACATCATCGAGGATGTCGACTGCGGCGTCGGCATCTCGCGTGGAGATCATCAAGGGTGGCACGAGTCTCAGGACGCTCTGACCGCATCCCAACAGCAGCAGGCCTTTTTCAAAACACCGTTGCAAGATCTCGTTCCGTTCGGCAATCGCCATTTCCTTCGTATCACGGTTGCGCACGCATTCGATGCCGACCATCAGCCCCAATCCGCGCACATCACCGATGAGACGGTGACGGGCCTTCATGTCCTCTAAACGACGAAGGAGATAGGTCCCAACCTTGGCGGCATTCGCCATCAGCTTGCGTTCCAATAAGTCAATCGTCGCCAAGGCCGCTTCGCACGCCACAGGATTTCCGCCGAAGGTGTTCGCATGTGACCCGGCTTGCCAACTCATTACATCCGCCGAGGCGACGGTCACGCCCATCGGCAAGCCCGAGGCAATGCCTTTGCCGATTGCAATGATATCGGGGCTGACCGAGGCATGCTCGACGGCGAACATTCGGCCGGTGCGGCCCATCCCTGTCTGCACCTCGTCCACTATGAGCAGGATCTCGTGCTCGCGCGCCAGTGCGGCCAGCTTGGGGAGAAACTCTGGCGGTGGAACGATGACGCCTCCCTCCCCCTGGATCGCTTCCACGATGATGGCCGCCACATCTTCCGGTGGAACGGTCGTCTTAAAATACACGTCTCGGAGAACATCGACGCAATAGAGATTACAACTCGGGTGGCTCAGCTTGTAGGGACATCGATAACAGTTCGGGTACGGCACATGAGTCACGCCAGGCACAAGGGGCGCGAAATGTCGGCGTTGCACGGCTTTGCTTCCAGTAAGGGACAACGCGCCCATCGTTCTCCCATGGAAGCCGCCTTGGAACGCAACCATCAGGGGCCGCCGCGTCCGATAGCGGGCCAATTTGAACGCCGCCTCGACTGCTTCGGCTCCTGAATTGCTGAAGAACGTCCGGGCGGGACGCTTGACGGGAACGAGCAGCGCGAGGCGCTCGGCCAGTTTGACTTGCGCGGGATAGTAGAAGTCGGTCCCCGACATGTGAATGAAGCGCGACGCCTGATCTGCGATGGCCCGCACGACGGGGGCAGGAGAATGACCGGCCGAGACGACGGCGATACCCGCCGTAAAGTCCAAATAGCGATTGCCATCGACATCGATGACGACCGCACCCCTCGCGCGTTCCACAACCAGCGGATACAGTCGCGTGAGAGACTGCGAAAGCGTTTGCTCATCACGTCGCACCCACGCCTTGGCGATCGGACCGGGGGGCGAGACGGTAATCAACGGGACTTGGCGCGAGGACTGGGAAGCGTGACGGCGGCGGGTACGTTTCGACGTAGAACGACGGGGCACCATTATCCCCGGATGAGAAGAACCGAAACGGTTCTTGAAGAGGAGGCGCGTTCGGACTGGATCAAGACTGGCCCTTTCGGCCCACGTCGCGTAAGGCAGCGAGGACTTCGTCGACGTGACCATCGACCTTGACCTTGCGAAACGTTGCAGCCAGTACTCCGTGCTTGTCGATCACGAACGTGCTCCGCTCGATGCCCCAGTATTTCTTGCCGTACATGTTCTTCAGCTTGTAGACGCCGTAGGCTTTCGACACCGCCGCATCTTCGTCCGACAACAACGAAAACGGCAAGCCGTACTTCTGAATGAATTTTTGGTGCGACTCCCGTCCGTCGGTGCTGACGCCGACGACAACAGCTCCCATCTTCGTCACCGCGCCGATCGAGTCCCGGAAATTGCACGCCTCTTTGGTGCAGCCCGGCGTATCGTCCTTCGGATAGAAGTACAGGACGACGGGTTTTCCCCGAAACGAGGCTAACGTCACCGTCTTTCCATTCTGATCCGGCAAGGCAAAATCCGGGGCCTTGTCACCCGCTTTTAATTCATCAGCCATATGCATTACCAAAAGCTTGCTCTTGGGATTCACGTCGAGGAACGGCGGGAATCCATCACCACCCTCTCCGAATCTCTATCGCCGCGGCATGCCGCCGAAACTCGGCCGTTGGTTCGAATAGTTCGGCTCTTTCGCCTGCTTTTGAATGTTGGGCTCGGGCGCGCCGTAGGCGTGCAACGCCGGGGAATCCCAAATCACTTTGTCGCCTGGGGCCAGATTCGCAGCTTCAATAAAATGCTCGTGTGCCTGTTCGGTTTCGCCCATCGCGTAGAGCGTCAAGCCGAGGTTGTAATGAGCCTCTGCGGATGTCGGCGCACCGGCGACCACCTCGGCAAAATGGTCTCGCGCTTGGGCGAATTGTTTGGATTGATATTCCTGAATGCCTTGGGTGTTGAGTACCACGAATTGCTGCGGCACGGCGGCTTTCAGGGCGAGCGGTACCCGCGGCTTCGGCTTGGATGCACAGCCGATGATGGCGAGCGGCATCACGACGGCGAGCACGACGACGAGCTTCATAGTCCCTCACGGTGTGTGGTGGCGACGTATTTCCTCTTCCGCGAACTTCCTGTACAAAACGTCCCATTCAGTGCTTCCCTCGAGAACCGGTCGCGAATACGAGGCAAGTCGCGCGCGGACCCGCTCATCGATCGCTTCTTCGGCCGCCAATTCCGTCGACAACACTCGTTTGATTTCGCGAAGCGCCTGTTCATCGCCGACGATACGGACGCCGGCAGTCTTTTTCAACGCGCCGAGAATCACGTGGGACAGATGGCTGGTTTTCTCATCGGTCAGCAACATCGCCAGAGGTCTTCAGCACGGGTGAATGGGATCCGATGCCTGCGTTTCGGAACTAGAGAATCAGGCCTCGTTCCTTGACCAGTTTGCTCTTGATCATCGTGAACATCTTCTGATAGTCCACGCGACCTCGCTCGATCTCGGATTCATACTGCTTCATCAGTGCGCGGACCTCGGCGTTGAGACGGTCCTCAACACTGAGTTCCTCTATGATCGCGGACTCCAGTGACTGCACGGCGATCTTGGGATCTCCCTCCATTGTCAGGTGGCCTTTTTGTGCCAAGGCGGCGACCACGGATTTGCTCAAATGGTGAATCCTGTCCTTGGACAACTTCATGTTGGTGATCAGGCCTTTTCAATCTTGATCCGGGTCGCATCCATCACTTCCCGCAATCGGCGAGCATCGCCTAGGATCCGCCCGACAATGTTGACGCGATCAGCGGGAACCGGGTCATCACCGGTACTCATCGGTGTCCGACCGAAAAACACCGCTAGCACCTGGCCGACCCCCCAAAAGGCAATATCCCCGACTTTGACCTGGGTGGTCGCCGTCTCTCGATAGTCCTTGACTCCCGGCAGCTTGAAATAGAACTCTTCGCCCCAGCTATTGATCGACGCGTCGATCGGCAGGGCGTTGTACACTTCATCCGCCGTCTTGTTGGCTTTCAGTTCCGCGTCGAGGGAAACGGCGCCGACGGTGATTTTGATCGTTCGGGGTCCCGATGGCATGGCACACTGAAAACGGTGACGGAATCTAACTTGTTTCCCCTTTGAAAGCAAGACTACAATCCCCCCCGGATCGACTCCTCCACGCCAGCCAGTGAGCTGATTCGAACTACTGAAGAACATGCCGAGGATGTGTTTACGCGACACCGCTGGACACTCAGCGCGAAAGTCGAGTATTTGGCCCATATGACGACGAACCATGGCCGGGCGCACAATTCGGGGTGGCGAGGTCTCGGAGAGTCACATATCGGCCGTGTGCGGCACTCGAATCAGGATGCCTTTGCCGTTCTGAATGAGGAGGCGGTCTGGGTCGTGGCCGATGGGATGGGAGGGCGCCCGGGAGGGGACGTCGCCAGCCGACTAGCCATCAGAGCGATGACCGACACCGTCACAAAGACACGGCCGAGGGACGGCTTACCTGAACGGCGCGAATGCCTGCGCGCCGCGCTGATAGCGGCCAATCAGGTAATTCACGAGGAGGCCGGCAGGAAGCCCGAACTCGCCGGCATGGGTACAACGGTGGTCGCAGTTACTATCGCCACAGCGCCTCGCCCCGTTGCAGTTATTGGGCACGTCGGCGACAGTCGAGCCTATTGCTACCGGCGGGGTGCACTGATCCAACTGACGCGCGATCATTCGTTTCTCGAAGACGCGGTGGCGGAAGGCTTGATGTCACTGGCAGAAGCATCGGCTCACCCTCTTCGCCATGTACTGACTCGAGCGCTTGGGACCGAACCACACGTTGAACCGGACATCGTGACGCATGTCCTGGAGCCCCGCGACCTTTTGCTTTTGTGTACCGACGGCCTGACCAAGATGCTCTCCGATGAGGTCATCGCCACAGTCGTCGCCGGCTCACCTGCATCCCTTCCATCACTTTGCAGTCGCCTCATTGAAGAAGCCAACCACCGAGGCGGAGAGGACAACGTCACGGTGATCGTCGTAAGAAATGATTTGACAAAGGCCTCCCAAGACGTTAGCTTCCCATCGGCCTCGCCATGAGGTTCAATCTCCTCAGCATGGTGCGTGTGCAGCGAACACCCAACTCCCTCCTCGTTTTTTCTTTCGCTGCTTGTGTCGCTCTTGGCTTTGTCGATCACAGTGCGGCTCAAGACACCGCCTCTTCGCCGAATCACGGTCCTGCACCGGACCTCAGTGGACAGTGGGACATTCAGGAAGAAGACAAGTCGTATCAGGCGACGCTCGACTCTCGCGGTAACGGTCCGTACACCTGGCAGGGCGGACGTATCACGACGATTGAAGTCGCCGATCGGAAATGGACTGGCAAGTGGGAGCAGCCCGGGAATGACCGTGAAGGCGGGTTTGAGCTGCTCCTATCGGAAGATGCAACCGAGGCGACGGGAGTATGGTGGTACACGCGCGTGGGAGACAGAAAGAATATCCCGCCTCGCCAATGGGGCGGACGCTACACCTGGAAGCGGCTCTCTTCCGAGTCACGGTCAACGGCCGATCCGCCTGCTCCATAAGTTATGGGCGTTCTCTCCAGCCTGGCCGCCCCGACAGCCTGATGCCGTTTTTTCCTACAGAACTACTACCTAATTGACTGTTATGGTCACCCCGGTGGCTGAGCCTACCCGATGGACAGGAGGAAAGAGGATGCCGATCGTCATACTGTGTGTCCTGTTAGCATGGTCCACTTCAGCGCTGGCCGGAGGCGCTCACGATCATCATTCAGTTCCAACCCTCAATAATCAGACGACCACCACGGTCACCATACAAGGCAATACGGTGACCCTGACGTTCGGGCCGATCGATTTGCCCTCCCCGCACGATGGTGAACTGGCTGCCAGCATGCCCAAGCATATCTTCGACTTGCCAAAGGACATGTATCTCGTCGGCTACAAGTCCGCGGTCTTCACCAAAGACGGTAAGCCCCTTCCCAAGAATTACCTGCATCACATTTTGATGCTGAATAATGACCGCGAAAGCGTTTCTTGCCCTGGGGAGCCGCTATTCTTCGCCGGTGCCGGTTTGGAAATGACGGAAACGCGCTTTCCACCCGGATATGGCGTCAAGTTGGGCAAGGGGCAGAAGCTCATGTCTATCGTCGCCTTTTACCATAAGGCACCGCCGACAAAAGACGTCATGGCGACATTTACCATGGAGATGGCGCCGGAAGGCACGCCCGTAAAAGAGATGGAAGTGTATCAGGTCGGCGTGAACATCGTATGCTACAGCAAGTTCGGCGAGCGCGGAAAAGATCAGACCGATGAAGGAATCGAAATCAAGCCGGGTGTGCACGTGCTGTCCGCACCACTTACATTCCGAATGGATGGGTGTGTGAAGTTTGCATATCCTCACGGCCACGATCAATTGCTCTTAATCACCCTGGAAGATATGACTGCTCGGCGAACGCTGCTTCGAACGGTACCCGACGTCGCTCAGGACGGGACCTTCCTGGCTTTCCAGCCGCATCAGGTCTACAGTGACTCACAAGGATTTTCGGTGAGGAGTACGCATGAATACCAAATGAGCATGGTCTATCATCATCCTCTCCATGATGCGGAGGTCCAGCACGGCATGGGCAACTACCTTCTCTACATGACGCCCGGTCCATGCAGCGGCGATCAAACCGCGTTCTCGAAATAAGACTCTTCCACCGGTACAGGAGAAATCGGAGTCCATCGTTCTTTCTCACGCAGCTTTCTCCTTTATTCACCCTGTCTTACGTTGACGACCGACGACCATCTTAGGTCGAAAGTCCAATTGAAGCGCACTCTATAGGTATGGCACGTTACGGCGGCAATTCGGCTGACATCATTACTGACGGCTCAGCAACTCGCGTGCGGAGGCTTGTCGGTTATTGTTGCGTTCTAATGGCACCGCTTCCCCTCATAGTTACTCTTATTCGACATGACTATTCCTTCACCCCAACCTCGCTCGTCCCGTCCCAATTCTGTCCTCGCCTTCTTTTCCTCTATTTGTAACGGCAGCGCCGGCCTCGGCTGCAGCCTCTCCTCCTTCTCGGCTCCATTCTTCTAGGGACGCCTCCATGCCACCCGACACGTTGGCTGTCCTTCTCGCGAGCAACGCCGCGGATGACATTATGCAGATCACGAAGAGGCTGCGTTCGTTTTATCCTGGGTGCCGGGTGGAAACGGTCTACAGCCTCGACGAAACGCTCGAATGGTCGACCAAACAGGATTGGTCGGTCATCGTAGTGGATCAGGCATTGGTGCCAGACGTTCCCGGTGCCATTCAACGGATTCGGGCGCGGGTGAAGCGCGCGACGGTCATCATGATTGGGAACACGGAGGATCCGGCATGGAGCTTGGAGACCATCCGACACGGCGTCGATTATTATTTGTTCAAGCATCCGTCGTTCCTTGCCGAGCTTCCACTCATCATTCTCGAGGTTCTCGAAAAGCGTGACGCCCGAACTCGACTCGAACTCACTCAGTATCGGTTCGGCCGCCTGGTCGACACTCTTACCGACGTTGTCTATGAGTTGGACCTCGACGGCCGCTTCGTCTATGTCAGCCGACAAATACGGCAGCTCCTGCACTACGAGCCGCAAGAACTGATCGGTCAATCCTATGCCGTGGTGGTCGCCGAAGACCGCGAGGCGGCGCGGTGGCGGTTCAACGAAAGACGGTCGGATACTCGTGCAGGCCACGGGTCCCGCGTTCGCGTACGGCACAAACAGCACGAGCAGCTGCCGGTGGATATCGAGGTCACGGCGCGGTCCTTATATGATCCCGACGGCCGCTTTCTTGGGACGATAGGCATTCTGAGACCCGTCACATCGATCATGGATCAAATGTCCTCAGGTTTTTCAGATTTCAAGACTCCGCTCGGTCAGATTGTGTCGACGGCGCGCACTCTGCTCGACCGAATAGAGCAAATGCCGGAACACCCAGCGCGCCTGCCGACTCCGGTCCCGTCTGAAACTCCAGTGGAGCAACCCGTTCCCGGACCCTCGATGCCAACAGAAACGGTGGGAGACCGAGGCGCCCCTGAACATGGCGAACGCCGTCGTGCCGCCCGTCTGGAAGTCCGCATAGACGTCAACATGACTTTCAATGGACGGACGTGGGAAGGCCACGCGGTCAATATCAGCGTCGACGGACTTTTCGTTGTTGTCGTCGGCCCACCGCCCATCCGGCCAGGCCAGCGTGTTCGCTTGGCGTTTGTGAGCGAAGTTGGCATTCTTGACATCAGCGGGGCGATTGCACATGTGCGACAGAACCCGGCTGCTCAAGACACCGACGCAGCGACGACAGGTGTCGCGATTCGTTTCTCAGCACTGACGGATGTCGAAGGCAAAGTGCTCGCGTCGCTGATCGAGGGGCTTCGCACCCAGTCCATTGCCATTACGTTGCGCGTGTTGATCGTTCCCGAGCAGTCTCCTTCCCAAGAACCGCCTCCGGCTCACACTGGGCGTGGGCCAAGCGATGAGCCATACGATCAGAGAGAGCGACGGCTGACGGTTCGTATTACTCTCTCTCTTCCTGTTTTGATCAGCATGGCCAGCGCTCACCCTTCTCATCACGCTCTGTTGATCAACATTAGTGCGGGGGGCGCCTGTATTGAGTTCTCGACGGCCGACGCTCGTCCTGAAGGGCGCATCACCATCCGGTTCGAGTCAACGGCACATCTAGACAGGCCGGGAGGCCCGGTAGATCGCAGTGACGGTGAACTGATCGGCGAAGTCGTTTGGACTAAGGTCTCGGATCAGCCGCGGCAGGGCATGTCGCCAGACGCCCGTCCTCGCGCCATGGTTCTTCACGTCGGCGTGCGATTCATCAACGACGCCGCCGCTCGCTCGCGGATCGAATATCTCATCACACGGTATCTGGCCTCGCCGACTGGTTCCGCCCGACGTCAAGGGCAGCGTTCCGTGCTCAGCGAACTCGTCTACTGCCGTACCCAGCAGGGACACCAAGTGGCGGTCTATCATGATTACGCTGAGCCGTTGCCTTCGGCTTGCCCTTTGGTCATCCTGTCGCCGGGCTATGGCGAGACGAAGACCGATTACATCGGACTGGCCTATTACTTTGCGAGGAACGGCTTCCACCTGTTGCGTTACGATCATACGAATCACATCGGCGAAAGCGACGGCGGGATGGTGTCGACCACACTCGGCGGTATGGCCGCCGACTTGCAGAGCGTCATCAGCTTTGCCGCTTCAACATGGCCAACTAGTCCTTTGATCATCGTCGGCGCCAACGTCTCGGCGAGAACGGCGCTCAAGGCGATCCGAGGCATGCCACACGTAAAGTTACTCGTCCTCCTCGGACCCGTGCTCGATCTTCAGCACGCTCTGAGAGCCATGCATCGCGAAGACGTTGTGGCGGCGGCTTTCGAGGGAAGGAAACAAGGGGTGACGAATGTTCTCGGCTTCAATATCGATGCGGACGCCTGGCTGCGAGATGCCATCAGGGAAGGCTATACGGACCTCGCCTCGACACTGAGGGACGCTGAGGCGCTCCGAATCCCTGTAGTCGTCCTCGCCTCTACGCGGGATCTTGGGGCGAGTGAAGACCAAGCCCGTGCGGTCAAACATGCGTTCCACAATTATCTGCTGGAATGGAGGACGGAGCCTGAGCCACTCCTCCGTGTGTTCGAACGAGGTCATGAGGCGGCCCCCCTGTTTCGAGCCATCGTGGTGCGGTGCCGTACGTGGTTCTATCCGCTTGCAGGCCAAGAGATCGCTGAACCGCCTGAGGAAGAAATCCACGAACAAATCCACATGGAGCGCGAGCGTCTCCGCCTCCACCATCAGATGACGAAGGCGAACCATATCAACTTTTGGCGCGACTATTTGGACCGGTCGCACTACTTGATCAATTTTTCGGACTATTGGCATCTCCTCGATCACATCTACCGTTTGCTGGCCCCCTTCGAACGGGAGATGCGAATCTTGGATGCAGGCTGCGGAAACGGGAATTTCGGCACCTTTTTGCTCATCGCCCGTTCCCTCCACTCGGAAACGCCGGAGAGCGGCCCTCGTGTCCATTACGTGGGCCTGGATCTTGTACCGAGCGGCCTTGATCAGGCGAGACAGAATCTCCTACGCGTGGCGGCAGAGTTGCGCGGAAAGTTTGCGGACGCCGTGCGACCGCAATCTGTCATGAGGGCGGCGCTCTTATGCGCCGATCTCGATTTCCAAGTTCCTATCCATGATCAGGCATTTGATCGCGTCGTGTGCAATCTGGTTCTCGGCTATCTCCGAGACCCTCTCTTTACGCTCCGGGAACTCATCCGGGTGTTAAGGCCAGGCGGCAAAGTCGTCATCACGCACTTCAAACCGGAGGCCGATCTTTCGCAAATTTACAGAAATTTTCTTACTCTTAGCCGCACGCCAACCGAGGTCGAGAGAGCGAAACAGATCCTCGAAGCGTCGGGCAATCTCACGCAGTGCGCACGGGAAGGTGGCTTTCGCTTCTTCGATCGCCACGAGCTGGCGGTCTTGCTCATGTCGGCCGGAGCAATACAACCGCGCATTTATTCGGCGTTTGCCAATCAAGCTTACATAGCGGTCGCTGACAGGCCGCTCTGACTCCCAGCAACCCTCCCCGTTCTTTCTTTCTTTCCTTAAACACTGTGACAAGCTACAACGCTCCAAGCGAGACTCCGTACTCGTCGTTATGAGTTCCGGTCGGCCGGATCGGCCGAACCTATTGAACTTCTTGCTGACTCTTCAAATTCGGCAGCTCCCCTCGGGGCACCACTTTCATCGTTCTGCAGCTATACTTATCGGGAGCCGCTCACGGCCTCATCGCCCTCGTCGGCTCGCGAACGCGTACGTCTTGTATGATACACAACCACCTGCTGAACAAAGCCCTCGCGTATAGTCTGCTCTTTCTGCTCGTCCTGATTCCGATATCACTGACCGTTGCCGTCTTGCAACGCGCCACGCAGTCGTCCGTTCCATCACTGGTTGGTGCTCTGGTCGCACTTGGCGCCGCACTCTGGGTCATTTCACATGGCACACCGTCCAAATGGCGACGTCTGCTCGTGCTGGCTGCGCTCGCATGGAGCATCACCTGCCTGGCCGATTTCCTCGCATACTCGTCGTCCGTTCTGAACGAAGCGGATGGATGGTACCGAATCGGGTACATTGGCATCATTGCTTTGCCAGCCATTCTTTTTCGCCTGACGACACTGACAACATCGGCTGTCCTCGGAGTTGTGCCTGCCGTCTACGCGGCTTGCGGGCTCTTACTCGGCCTGCTCTTCACGCCCCTGTTGCTCACAGAAGCGCGCTCGTATTTCTGGGGATTTTATCCCCAACACGGCTCGCTCCATGCGCTATTGATTGTATATTGGGCGGGCACGGGGGCCGTCAGTCTTGTGCTCCTCCTTCGTCGCGCCTCGCGATCGACGACGGAGTCCGATTCATCGACCACCCGGCGTCAGTCTTGGCTCCTTGCAATCGGATGGCTCGCCGTGATCGATTTCCTGCCGAGCTACGGCATTGAGATCTACCCTTTCGGCCGGCTGCTTGGCGTCTTCTCGATCGCCTGCCTTGCCTATGTCTCAATTAAGCCGAGCAGCCGTAGAGTTTCGTTCTCCGGCGACAGCCGCAACGTCTTGCCCTATCTTCAAGCACTGTCGTTGCTCCTCCTCTTCTATTTGGTCATCCTCGGAGTGATCCGACTGTTTACGGGGGTGTTGGCGTACGAGTTGGCCGGTATTCTCCTTGCCACGAGTACGATCTTCGCCGGCCTTTTGGCCTCGATCCAACAGCATATGGAAGCCATGGTGCGGAAAGCTTTGTTTAAGGAGAAGGAGGCCTACGACACATTGACTGAATTCAGTAGAGCGATGGTGTCGATCCTGGATCTTCCCACGTTGACCCAAACGATCCTCATGACGCTTGAGAAAGTCCTCCACCTTCAGACGGTATCGCTGTTCCTGTTAGACAACGAGAAAAATGTGTACGTGCTGTCCGGATCACGGGGAGGAGGGCTCGATCGTCTGAAGGCCTTGAAGTTTTCCGCGGCGGACGACGCTCCACACTATCTTCGCTGCTCGCAAGGCATTCTGGTACGTAAAGAAGTCGGCCGCCAGGTACAGTCGTCAGGAGCGGAATCGCTTCGGCGATGGCTCGAGTCGATGGAATCCGAGGTCTGCTTGCCATTGATTAACAAGGATCGGCTGATCGGCTTCATTAATTTGGGACCCCGGCAGAATGCCCTGGAGTATTCAGAGCACGAGCTGCACCTCTTAACGACGTTGGCTCAAAATGCTGCCATTGCCTTGGACAATGCGGTTCTGTATACCGACCTGAAGCGATCACAAATGCTCATGCGACGAACCGACCGCTTGCGCTCTCTTGAAACCATCGCCGGCGGGTTCGCCCATGAGATTCGAAACCCGTTGACCTCGATCAAGACGTTCATTCAACTGGCGCCAGGCAGAAGAGAAGACGAGCAGTTCATCGGTCAATTCAGCCAAGTGGTTATTGAAGACGTCTATCGGATTGAGCGGCTGATTCATGAAATTCTTGATTACGCGCGCTACCGAGAACCAAAGTTTCTTCCTGAGGATTTGAACGACGTCGTGTCGTCCTGCCTGTATTTCATAGAAGTCAAAGCCGGCAGCAAGGGCATCGTCATTGACAAACAGCTGGCCGTCGATCTGCCCGCCGTCCACATGGATCGACAACAGATCAAACAAGTCCTGCTGAATCTGTTCCTCAACGCCATGGACGCCATGGCGAATCGCGGCGGGCGTCTCACGGTTCGGACCCATCGGATGGAAAAAGCGGATGGACTATGGGTTCAAGTCGAGGTCGCCGATACCGGGATGGGGATTGCTCCTGGGAACCTCGAACACATATTCGATCCTTTCTACACCACGAAGCACGAGAGCGGGGAACGAGAAGGGACCGGGTTAGGGCTGACGATCGTCCATCAGATCGTGCAGGAGCATCGCGGATATATCGAAGTGGAAAGCGCGGTTGGAGCAGGCACGACGTTCTTCGTCAATCTTCGGATGGATCCATTGGCTATCGCCTTCTCACAGGAACACAAGGAACATGAAAAAACGGGTCTTGCTAGTTGACGACGAGTCGAGCATCCGGAGCTCCATCAAAATGGTGCTCGAGCCCACCTATGATGTGCTCTGCGCCGGAGACGGTGAGGAGGGTCTTACGCTATTTCACAGCCACTCACCCGATCTCGTGCTTCTGGACATCATGCTGCCCGGACGCGACGGCCTAGAAATTCTCGCCGCTATCCGAAAAGAAGACACCCGAGTTCCAGTGATCATGCTCACGGCGACCAAGACCGTCAAGACAGCCGTGGATGCGATGAAAATGGGCGCGGCCGACTACGTGACGAAACCGTTCGACGTCGATGAACTGCGGCTGACCGTCGAAAAGGCCGTGCAGACGCGGGAACTCGAACGCGAAGTCCACTACCTTCGCGCACAGGTCGTCCACCGGTACGGCTTTCACAACCTGGTGGGAAAAAGCCCGGCTATGCGTGAAATCTACTCGAAGATTGCGCAAGTGGCGGATACGCGCACGACGGTGTTGATCACCGGTGAAAGCGGCACAGGGAAAGAATTGGTGGCGCGCGCCCTTCACTACAACAGCAGCCGTCGCGAACAGCCGTTCATCGCCATCAATTGCGCGGCCCTGCCGGAAACACTCATCGAAAGCGAGCTGTTCGGTCATGAAAAGGGCTCGTTTACCGACGCGCAAGCCAGGCGACTGGGGCAATTCGAGTTGGCGCACGGAGGCAGTTTGTTCCTTGACGAAATAGGCGATTTGAGTCTGCCGACCCAGGCCAAACTCCTTCGCGTGTTACAGGAACGCGAATTCACTCGGATCGGCGGCACGCAGCCGATCAAGGTCGATGTGCGAATCATGGCGGCCACGAACAAGAACCTTGAAGAGCTGCTGCGACGCAAAGAGTTCCGGGAAGATTTGTATTACCGGATCAACGTTGTCTCCCTCTACTTACCGCCACTGCGGGAGCGCCGTGAGGACATTCCCTATCTCGCGAAGCATTTTTTGGCGCGCCGGTTGGAAGAAGACAAGCGCTCCAGCCAAGAGTTTTCCAAAGAGACGCTCGAGACGCTGGCGAAGTATCACTGGCCGGGGAACGTACGAGAGCTGGAAAACGTCGTCGAACAGACGATCGTGTGGTCAGCAGGGGGACGGATTGAGCCGGAACACCTGCCCGTCTCCCTTCGCACTGGCATTCACGCCGAACTGCTGAAAGGAGAGACGCTCTCAGGACGCCTCTCACTCGAAAAAGCCGTCATGGAGTTCGAACGCGACATCATCCTCGATGCCCTAAGAAAGACGGATTACGTACAGACGCACGCGTCGGCGCTGCTTGGGATCAGTCGTCGGATGCTCAAATACCGAATGGACATGCTCGGGATTCGTCGGGATGACACCCCGCCTTCAGAAGAGACGGTGCCAGGGGAGCGCTTTGATGTCGTCCATTGATCGCATGGCGAGCAAGTTCGGGGAGAGTTGGTTTTCTTGACAAAACTCGTCCCCGGAAGTATACGTTCTACATATAATACGTAATTGCCGCAATGTCTGTCGCTCCCCACAGGCCTACTATTCTCATTGTCGAGGACGAAGTCGGTCCGCGCAACGCGCTCCAAGTAATTCTCCGCCCCTTCTACAACCTGCAAACGGTGGACAACGGTCGAGAGGCGTTGGAAATTTTGAAGGAAGAACGGATCGATCTGATTACGCTCGACATGAAACTCCCGGATCGGTACGGCCTCGACTTGCTGCAACAGGTCAAAGCAGAGCATCAGGACGTCGAGGTGGTGGTCATCACCGGCTACGGGAGTCTGCAGTCAGCGATGGATTCAGTACGGTACGGAGCCGCAGCCTACCTCCTCAAGCCCTTCAATGTGACGGAGCTGCTGGCCATCATCAACCAGGCGTTGAACAAGAAGCAGCGTCTGGAAGTCCTGCGGCAGTATCTCGCCGGTCCGGACAGCCTCTGGGCCACCGAAGAGGAAGCGGCGGAAAGTTGGGGACAGCTCAAGCGCCGCTATCAGGATGTGCGCTCGCAGGTCAAAGGCGATGCGCCCTCCGCCGATGCCGCCGATATTACCCCGCTGCTTGCCGAACTGCTCGAAGCATATGACCGAGAGCTGTTCAATCATTCGAACCGAACGAGCTTTTATGCGGCGTTCCTGGGGAAACAATTGACTTTGACGGAATCCGAACGCAAAGCACTGCCACTCGGCGCCTTCTTGCATGACATCGGCTCCCTTGCGCTAACCCGGTCTACGGGTCGGCTGGACGGTGAAAACCGACAGGGCGATCTGCTGCACCATCCTGAAATCGGCGCCAGGATGATTTTGCCGCTGGGGCTGCCGGCGGAAGTCGGCCAGATCATCCTCTATCATCACGAACGCTACGACGGGTCCGGGTACCCGTATGGGCTTCAAGGTGAAGGTATTCCGTTACTCGCGCGCATCGTCTCCATCGCACAGGCGTTCGATCATCTGACAGCCGAGCATGGAACGCAGCAGCCGCTTGGCGTCGAGGAAGCGATTCACCGGATCCGCGAAGAAGCCGGGAGTCGCTTCGATCCAGGGATAACCGAACTCCTCGCTCGCGGCGTGCGTGAGAGTGCGACCTCGCTACCGACATTGGCGGCCTCCTCTCGCCACTCGTTCATTCCTGAGCTCTAGTTCATACATCAGGCTCAGTAACTTACACCGTTACGTCTTGAAGCCGATTGGCGACGAGCCGGGCGAGATTGCGATACAGTTTTGCGGCGGTCACGGGCTCCGTCATAGTCAATCGCTCGAGCGCTTTCGCACTGAGCACGAGCAGCCTGGAATCTTCGACCGCCGTCACCGTGGCATAGCGAATGTGTTCGGTTAAGAACCGAATCTCCCCGAAGCTCTCCCCGGCTTCAAGCAGCTTGACGATCCGCACTTCACCGAAGGGCCCTTGCACCGTCCCCGTCACCTGGAATCGGCCAGACAGGATCACAAAGAGCTCTCGACACGGATCCGCGACGTTGAGGACCACATCGCCTTCTCGGCAGGGCACGAGATGCCCGACGGACGTCACGCTCTTCATTTCCTCATCGCTGAATCCATTGAGAATGTCACAACGCCGTTTTCGATCCGATAGGGTCAACAATCGATGTTTCAAGACGTCCCAGAACTCTTCCACATCGCATACTGCCGACTGAACGTCAGTGGCAAACCCGGGAAAGCGGGACAGTAAGAGCTCAGTGCCATCTGAAGAACGCGGATAGTCTTCTGCGATGGTCGCAAACGGCGACCGAATCCGGTCCAAGTAATCCGCATCATCAAGCACCAATACCATTGGGACAACGTAGGTGTACTTCGGATGGTTGAACCCCGGTCGGTAGATTCGGTAGCCGAGCCGACTGTAGAGCGGCAGAAGCCGGGGGTGGCAGTCGATGAAGTCAAATCGAATGGCATGATCACGAGCGAACGTAAACATGGCGCACGCCAGATTCTTCAAGAGATGACTGCCCCGCAGCCCGGGATGAACCGCCATTCGGGAACTCATGCTCACATGATCGGGAAACGCTGGCTCGAACCGCTTCAGCTCGAATTGAGATTCGCATTCGAACGGACCATCTCGGCGAAACAAGAGTCTGGCGCATCCTACCATCCGGCCGTCCTGGGACGCATAGAAGTGATGCGCGTGCACATCCCAGTCGTCGGAAAACTGTCGAGCGTGAGGGTCGGCTTCCGAATGCCGCTCCCGTCCCTCCATCTCCTCGATGTAAATGTCGTACCGTAGCCGGTAAATCTCTTCGCGCTCTGCCTTACTGCTGGCGATTTGCACAGTGCCTCGCATAGCCCTCCTTCGGACCATTGCCCCGACGATGCACCTCGGACGTGCCGCCGCTCTAATTGACAGGGGACTTGGAAGAACTACCGCATCGCACGAAATCCGGACTCGCTAACCATTCGGTTCTGAAAGACCTTGAAGGATTTTTCTTCCTGATGCTCCAGTCGTCTGCTGCCAAGAGCACCTGACACTTAGGTAACAGCTCTGAGAAGGCCTCACTCTGATTTTTCGAAAGTACCACTACTTATGACATTGGCACGGCCTCTGCTTTTTGACTCTCCATCGATGCGCGCATCAGTGGGGGTCAATTACACAAGGAGGTTCACCAATGTTCACCAGAGGACTGCAGGCCGGTTTCATTGCGGCCTTCGGGGCGATACTCGCGACGTCGCCGGCTGAGGCGTTGACCAGTTTTACGGTCAATCCATCCGCCGTCGGCGCACCGCAGTCATCGTTCTCGGCATCTCTCGTCGACTTCAGCTATGAAGCGACCGTCAACCAGCAAACAACCGGTGGTGCGTCAACCTGTACCGTCGCCAATCCGTGTAACTTCCAGGAGACGGGGACGGCGTCGTTCAGCAACTTCAAGACGGACTTCACGACGCCGGTGATCAACAGCGGTCTGAACGCGAGCCCCGGATATACATTGACCGGCACATTTAGCGGCGCCGGAACGGCGATTCCCATATCCGGTGGCAGCATTCAAGCTGATTTCAACTCGTTCAGTCTGTCGCTCTTTGCCAACGGCACTCTCGTGGGCCATTCGACCGGCCTGATTGCCGGACAAGCTCACGTCTTCGGCCCGGATCTGGCCAAAGGCGACTTCCATGTCGTCGTCCAATTCCAACCGGACGGCGGCTTTTTCAGCGGTCCGTTCGTGCTGGGCTTGAACACGGCGGATTTTGCTGGGAACAATACGACGGTCACTGGCGTGACGCTCGGAACCTTCACCGGCGCGACGATTCGCGGATCCGGCGACCTGACGTTCAACGTGGTCCCGGAGCCGTCTTCACTGCTCTTGTTGGGCTCCGGGCTAGCGGGCCTTGGCTGGCTGGGCCGTAGAGTTCGGCGATAGTGCATGCGGCAGAGCCCTTCCTCATCCCGGGGAAGGGCTTTCCGCGCCGCGGGCCTCACAGCATCATCTCCTCGACCGGTCGCCGCACTGACAGGCCTCCGACCGCAGGAGCTCGGCCAAGGCGAAACAGCATCGCCCCTAATCCGTCGGGCACGAGATCCCTGATGTGCTCTCGCAGTTCGCGCAGCAGCTCCAACTGCGAGGGCAAGAACCTCTCCATGCCCTCCTCTTGGAAGCGCTGATCCAAATAGAGACCGACGGGCATCGGATGTGTCTGCCACTCTTCTTGCTGCGCGCCGATCCACAGCCGTTGAACTTGCTCGCCGGCTCGCATCCAGGCTTCCGCCGACGGCCCATTCGTGGTGACCAACACGAGAGCGCCCGATGCCTTGGCCAAGAAACCCGATTGAGCGGCTAATAGGCGGATCAAGCCCCACCGCGACAGGCGTTGCATTCGCGACCACGGCCGGAGCGAGCGCAAGACCAGGGCGCCGAGCGGGCCCAACCCCAGCCGGTCCACCTCAAGACCCGTCCGCGTTTCTTCCGCCTCCGCCTTCGTGAATCGCAGCTTCGCAAACAGCTCCTCGTGAATGACCGGATGCGAGAACCGGATGCGATCGGCTAGCGTAATCACCTTCGCCCACCGGGCGATGTCGCGCCGTGAGTCAAAGAACCGGACCCCGGTGCCGGCCACCGGGTCACGGGTGAGTCTGGTGACGAGCGAGGGACGAGGCCGGTACGGAAGAAACGGACGGCGATTGACAGTCCGTTTGAACATCGCTTGCACGGTTTCCCGGGCGATACGGGCAGCGCCGTGGGTCGAAAAGGTCAATTCAGCGGCGACTGGCGTGTCGGCGTACGTCCGATACGAGACGGCCACCGTTCTGCCTTCACTCCCCGCCTGGACTCGAATGTTTTCAATCACGGCTCCGACCGACAGATACGTGGCGCGATGCCGGTAATCGAAGAAGCTTCTTGCGCGGTCGGGAACGATACGAATGGCCAGGCGATCGTGACTGGAAAAATCAAACACCCAGGGCTGGCAGTTGTCCCCGGAAGGCGCTCGAATCGCCGCACTGAGAACGCGTCGCTGGAAATCGTCCAAGCGGGGTGCGCGCACCGCGTCTTCCATCATCGCCACATCAGGCATTCAACGCGACGCCGCCGAGGCCCGGTATAAGGAAAATACGGTGTGAAGCTAGGGCGACGCAGCAGCGTGGAACTCTGCTAAGCGAGCAAGAAGTCTGAATGTTTAGAACATCAACATCTTCGCACCGTCCGGCGCTTGCCAGGGACCGGACAGTCGCGTCGGAAAACTTGACGCCGTCTGTCATGCTCGCTTCACATGATGCAGAAGCCATCGTTATCTCGTGAAAGTTATCACGGCACATCGTCTGCATGAACGAAGACAGGCGCAGCTAGAACCACGAGGAGGAAAGGATGTTGTCTTCAAGCATGCGACGTTTTGCATCACTGACGGTCATGGTCGGCACGGCGGTCGGTCTCGTGCTGACGGCCTCGTTCGCGGGAGCCGTATCTTTCACCGTCAATCCATCCGTCGTCGGCGCTCCACAGAGTTCGTTTTCCGCGGCGTTGGTTGACTTCAGCTACTCGGCGACGGTGAACCAAACGGCCCCATCCGGCACATGCACCACGGCAAGTCCGTGTACGTTTACCGAGACCGGCAGCGGTTCATTCAGCAACTTCAAGAGCAACTTCACGACACCGGTTATCAATTCCGGCTTGAATCAGTCGCCTGGCTACACGCTGACGGGTCAGTTCACCGGCAGCGGCACCGCAGTGCCCGAGGGCACGGGTATTAACGCGACATTCAATTCATTCAATCTCCAGCTGTTTGCGAACAGCACGCTCGTCGCCCAATCGACGGGCCTCGTCCAAGGCCAGGCGCACGTGTTCGGGCCTGATTTGGCCAAGGGCGACTTCCACGTCGTGCTCAACATCAATCCGGTCGGCGGATTCTTCAGCGGGCCGTTCCAACTCGGACTGAACACGGCTGACTTTGCGGGGAATAACACCAACGTCAGCGGTTTCAGTCTCGGCAGCTTTCAGAACGGCCAGATTCAGGGATCCGGCAACTTGACCTTCAACGTCGGCCAGACACCTCCCGCGATCCCGGAACCGGCGACGTTACTGCTGATCGGAACCGGCCTCGCAATGCTCGGCGTCGCCCGCCGATCATTCTCCAAATAGCGGCTTACATGCCGACCGCTCGCTCTTCCTCCCTGGAGGGGTGAGCGGTCGTCCCACGCTGCACCAACCGACGCTTCATCATCCACCGCTTGAACCGCTGCCCAAGTTGTCGATTGCCCCGACGCAGATATCCTTTCACATAGCGGTGGAGATAGGGGTCGAACTGAAAATATCTCGGCGCGCTCCACGCCGGCCTCCGACCCAGCAGCACATTCAACGTCTCCACGCCGATCAACGCGCTGGAAAGCTGACAAGCAATGGCCGACGATGGACCGGTACCCGCATTCACGTTGACCCGGCTCAAGTCCAGGTAGCGGAGATGCAGTCCCCGCGGCGCGAGGCCGACGATGAAGGCGACTAACTGATCGAGCCGGGACATCCCATCGTGCAGATCGAAGAATTCATCAAAGCTCATGCCGGTGGGAGAGAAGATATGGAGCGTCGCGCCGAATCCCAACGGGCCGGAGGTCAACGCGTACAGGCCTCGATCCCGCGCGGTGCGAAAGAGCAGGCGACGCGCCTCAATGGCGAAAAAGTCGATGCCGTCCAGGACCACGTCGACCCCTGACACGAACTCCTCGCTGTTCTTTTCCGTCAAGCCTTCGGGGAAGACCCGCAACGACACCTCGGGGTTGATGCGTCGCACAATGTCAGCCATGACGTCGACCTTCGTGCGGCCGATGGTCTGGATCGTCGCGCCATACTGCCGGTTGAAATTCGGAATTTCGAAATGATCGAGATCGGCGAGATGAAAATGCCCGATTCCGAGCCTGGCGAGCGTGACCAGATGAACACCGCCGACGCCCCCCATTCCAGCGATCGCCACGCGTGACGCGCGCAGTCGGGCCTGCTCTTCGGGAGTGACGAGTCCGAGATTGCGAGAGAATGCGAGATCGTACTCCCACCCCTGGCTCATAGTCCCCGGCGAGCGAAGCGATTCATGCTGCTACCCCGGTGGTTGAGCGGCGGCGGGACAGAGACGCGAGACGACGATTCGTGCGATGTTGCGAAAGACTTTGGCCGCGACCTTCGGCGAGGTGATGACGAGCCGGTCCATCGCCTTGGCATTCAGCACCAGGAGGACCGACGGCTCCATGGCGACGACCGATGCGTAGCGGATTTCTTCGGTCAAAAACCGAATCTCCCCGAACAGATCACCGGCCGCCAGCGTCTTGCACACCTGGATCTCTTCCTCGTCGGAATGCCGGATGCGTCCGGTAACCTGAAAGCGACCGTCCAGGATCAGAAACAGCTCCCGTCCGGGGTCACCGGCGCGTAACACGGCATCGCCGGCGCGGCATGGCACGTAATGGCCAAGCGACGCGAGCATCCGGACGTCGTCCATTGTCAACCCATCGAGCATCTCCGACCGCGCCTCTTGCCCCGAGAGCAGCCGCTGGAGCAGGACCTCGGGAGACGGTTGTTCGACTTGGCCGCATTCCGATACGGCGGCTGCCGCAGGAAACTGTTCGAACAGGAGCCGGCGGCCGTCGGCGGAGCAGGCGTAGCGGCGGCCGATCGGCGCAAAGGGCGATCTCACCTGCTCCAAATGTTCGATGTCATCGACCACGAGGACCATCGGGACCACGTACGTGTATTGGGCATGGTTGAATCCGGGCCGATAGGCGCGAAACCCCAATCGCGAATACAACGGCAACAGCCGGGTGTGACAATCGATGAAGTTGAACTGAATGTCGTTGTCGCACAGGAACTGATACATGGCGCACGTCAACTGCTTGAGGATATGACTGCCCCGCCGTTCCTGGTGGAGGACCAGCCGGGACGTCATCGCAATGCGCTTCGGAAAGGCCGGGGCAAATCGCTCCAGGTCGAAATGCTCTTCACACTCGAACGGCCCGTCGGTCCGCTTCAAGATCCGCGCGCACGCCACGATACGGCCGTCCTGCTCGGCATAGAAGTGATACGCACGATCGTCCCATTCGTCCCGCAATTTCCGGTGCGTCGTATCGGCCTCCGCATGCCGCTGGGCGCCGCCCATCTCTTCGATGTAGACCTGGTACCGCAAGCGGTAGATCGCCTCGCACTCATCGCGGCTTTGAGCCAGGCGAACCGAGAGCCCCCGATCATTGCTGTACGCATTCCCGGTCGAGGAGTGGTACGAACGGTCGCAAACGTGGGCAGTTCGTTCTACGGAAGGGTTTTCCTTTATACGCGTCGCCGAGGATCTGAGGTGAGCGTCAGAGGCGTCGTGAACAGATGAGACATGCCTGTTCATGAAATGTGGGGACACTGCGAGGAACGCCTTTTTTTAACGAGGCGGGAAAACTTTGTCAAGCGATATCCCTTCGGCGAGAGTCGCCGTGACGCACTGTGGAGTCCGACAGCGGGCATGTTGCCCGCTTATTGCAACTCGGGCACGCCTTTGTTCTTGTCTAATCCGTACTTGTGCATCGATTCGTGAAGCGCTTGACGAGAAATTCCCAACTCCTCGGCGGCTCGCGTCACGTTGCCGTTCGTCCGTGCCAAGGCCTGCCGTATCAAATTTTTTTCGAACTGCCAGCGCGCTTCACGCAACGTCAGATACGGCTGCGGCGGCGGCGCCACAGACAGCTCCAAATCGGCCGCCTGCAGCATCGTTCCGTGGGCCATGACGACGGCCCGTTTGATCCGGTTTTCCAGCTCCCGCACGTTCCCGGGCCACCCATACGCCCGGATCGCCTCGCGTGCCTCATCGGACAATCCCGTGACCCGCGCATTGAGTTGATCGCGATACCGAAGGAGAAACGCCTGCGCCAGGAACACCGCGTCTTCGTCCCGATCACGGAGCGGTGGTACCTGAAGTTGCACGACGCTCAGCCGGTAATAGAGGTCCTTGCGGAACGCCATTCGCTCCATCGCCTCCGTGAGATTCGCGTTCGTCGCGGCGACCACTCGCGTGTCGACGGCGATGGATTCGCGCCCCCCGACCCGTTCCACCTTCTGCTCTTGCAGAAACCGCAGGAGTTTGACCTGCAGCGGCAACGGCAATTCGCCGATCTCGTCCAAGAACAGCGTGCCGCCCTGCGCCATCTCGATCCGGCCCTTGCGCTGCATGTGCGCTCCGGTGAAGGCGCCTTTCTCGTGGCCGAACAACTCGCTTTCCAACAGCGCATCCGGGATGGCCCCGCAGTTGATCGCGATGAACGGCTTGTCGCGCCGCGGACTCTCATGATGGATCGCCCGGGCCACCAACTCTTTGCCGGTGCCGCTCTCGCCGACAATGAGGACCGCCAGGTCGGAGGCGGCCACGCGGCGGATCGTGTCGAACAGCTGCTGCATCGCGGCACTCGTGCCGATGATCCCTTGGAAGCCGTCTTGGACGGCTTGCTGCTGCAGCCGCCGATTTTCATGCTCGAGCTGATGAACGTAGTTTGCCCGCTCCAAGATGAGCTTCAAGGTTTCCAGATGGACCGGCTTCTGCACGAAGTCATACGCGCCTCGCTGAATCGCGCTGAGCGCATTGGCGCGGTCGCTGTTGCCGGTCAAGACTACGACCTTCGTCAATTGATCGATCGCGAGAATCGCATCGAGCAAGGCGAGCCCTTCCGTCGCATCGTCCGGGTGGGGCGGCAGACCAAGGTCCAGCGTGACGAGCGGCGGCCGCTCCCGCTTGATGTACGCCAGCGCCTCCCTCGTGGTCCCCGCCAATTGCACGGCGTACGTATCCTCCAGCGCCCAGCGCAATTGATCTCTGATTTCGGCATCGTCGTCGACGATCAGCAACCCCGCTTTAGCCATGTCCCGCTCCTTGTCCTCGCTCTGCATGCAGACGGATGATGAACCGCGTCCCCACTCCTTGTTCGCTCTCGACATCCAGCGTGCCGTGGTGGGCCTGAAGAATCTTTCGGCATTGATACAGGCCAATCCCCAGCCCTCGCCCCTTGGTGCTGCGGAACGGTCGAAACAGCGTGGCGATCGTCTCCGGCTCCATGCCACAGCCGTTATCTTCGACGATGACTTGCGCGACATCGCCGATCGCATCGGTCTTCACCATAATGCGGCCGCTCTGCCCGACCGCGTCTTGGGCGTTCAAAATCAGGTTCAGCAGAACCTGTTGCAATTGGTCGGGATCGACGTTGACGAGGGGCACCGGTTTCGCATCGCGAATCAGCGGCGCCCCGCCGTGTTCAAACCCTTTCAGCACGTCATCGATCAAGCGATTGAGGTCCACGACCTGCAGCTTTGGACGCGGGTCCCGCGAGAGCGCCGCGACGGTGCCCATGAGGCGCGTCATCTTTCCCACCGTCGTTCCGATCGTCGCGATGGCCGCACGCTGAAACTCGGGGTTCGCGCCATGGCGCTCGGCGTTCTGGACGATCAGCGAGAGCGTCGCGGTAAAGTTTTTCAGGTCGTGGAGAAAAAAGGCCGAGCATTCATAAAACCCTTCCATCTCGCGGGCGAGAATCAACCGTTCGGCGAGCGTCAAATGCTGGAGCCGATCGGCAACCTGGGCCGAGACGCAGCGGAGCAGATCACGGTCTTGTTGCGAGTACCCGTGGCCGTCGGCCCGCGGGCCCAGCATGATCCATCCAATTGGCCGACTGCCGGCGCGGAGCGGGACCAGCAGGGCGGCGGACGTTCGGCGCATTTCGTCGTCGAGAGACGCCGGCATGGCACCCGATGCCGCCGGCAGCTCGATCCCCTCCGGGTGCTCTTCCAGCCACCGTCGGATCTCTCCACGATCAGTCATCCGTATCGACCGCGGGAGCCCGCCGAGGCTCGCGAGATGGAGCCACGTGTCGGAGTCGCCCTCCGCGTTCATCCAGATGCCGGCGGTTCGCGGGCCGAAGAGGCTTTTGCACAAACTGATCGCGCGGCCGCCGATCTGCTCGGCATTGCCCGGCGCGCTGATCGTCTCGGTCACCTCCAACCATCGCGTCCGGTAATCGTACGTGTGCGCGAAGAAATGCCGCTCGACGAAGCGGCCGAGCACCTGCCGAGCATGCGCGGACAACAGCACGAACACCACCCCCGTCACGGCGAGCACGACGAACAACGCGCTCAGGACGAGACTTCCCGGCAGCCCGGAGCCACGGATGAACCACGCAATGAGACCCGTGCCGGCCAGCACCCCGCCGACGAAGAGAAACGTCAGGGAACTGGAGACGACCTTCTTGGACACATAGATGTGCACATCCGGCCTGGCTCGATGCACCAGCCCGTAGCCGATCAACCCGCACGCGACCGTTGAGACGATCGCGCTGAGCCAGGCCAGTTCCCGATGCCACACCAAGTACAGGAGCAGGTCCGACATCTCATAGAGAAAGTACATACTGACGAGACCGACGCCAACCACGGGAAATTTGATGTACCATCGCGCCTCCTCGTCGGCCTCACGGAACGTCTGCTCAAGGTTGGCGAGAACCAGCACCTGCGCGATGAGATAGACCCCTGCGAACGATCGTCCGAGCCAGCCGAAGCGCACGGTGTCGGACCCGCTCACGCTGATCAGCGCCTCCGAGCCGAGCAGACCGAGCACCATCAGCATCGAGGCGGCGCCGACGGCCAGGATCGGCTTCCAGTCCCGCAGCGTCTCCCGATCGTTGGCACGCGCAAAGACCAGCGAGAAGACAAGCCAGGCCAGCGGCATCACGACCTCGCCGCCGATGGCGACCCGGCGCCACAGGAGCAGGTCGGCGGCGGATTGCGCGGCCAGGCTCATCGCATTGCCAAGATGAGTCACACCGAGTGCGGCAAGCGCCGTGGCGAGCGCCCAATGGACGAGTTGCCGTTGCTTCCGCGCGATGACGAGAAACGCCAGCACTTCACACGCGGCAACCGCGACGAACGACAATGCGATGTGTAAGGCCGCCTCGTGCATCACCACGGCGTCATGATCTCCGCACCTCGGAAGCCTGAGTCGCGCCTCTCACGTGCTACCGCTCCACTTTTTGCCATGTCACGGCTTGCCGGCCCACCAAATACCGCCACAGCCCGCAGGCCGCCGCCACATTGACCGCACAGAAATAGTACGGCACGTAGACGGGCATCATGCGTCGCAACGACCGGCTCAGCCACCCGCCCAGCGCTAACGCGTAGAAGGCGAGTTGGCCGGCGAGGAGAGCGGTCACCGGGATCGTTCGGGGAGCCGCGAACGACGCAAGGAGCGCGACGAGCAAGATCATCGGCACCCACCAGCGGAGCAGCTTGTGGGAAAACAGCTGGAGCGCGACGAGCGGTCGAGGCCAGGGCAGCAACAGCGACCGATAGCGCCACAACGCCTGATAGCCGCCGGCGATCATTCGTACCTTGCGTCGAAATTCCGCGCGGACGTCCGGAACGACGACCTCGACGGCACGCGCCGTAGGCTCGTAGACGATACGACGCCCGCCTGCCACGACGCGCAGGGCAATATCGAAGTCATCGGCGATCGTGTCCTCCATCAGTGGAACGAACAATTCCCGGCGCACCGAGAAGAAGGCGCCATCCACTCCGACCATCGTGCTGGCTCGGCTTTCCAGACCGTAGAGCCAGCGCTCGTACCGCATGTACGCGCCTTCGCCGAACGGCTCGGCGGCATGGTCGGCCTTTAGCGACACCTCGCCCGAGACACCGCCGACGGAAGGATCAGCATAATGACGGACCATCGCTTCGAGTGCGTCGGGCTGCAGCAGCACATTCGCGTCCGTGAAGACGAGGATCTCACCCCGCGCCTCGGTGGCTGCCACGTTGAGGGCGGTCGGCTTTCCACGGCGATTCGGATAGGCCACCACGAGGACGCGGTCCTCATAGCGACGGAGCAGCTCCTCGGTCCGGTCCGTCGAGCCGTCGGACACCGCCACGATCTGCGTGCGGCCGGCGGGATAGCGGACCGACAAGGCGTTCTCCAATTTTCGCGTGGCCCATCGCTCTTCATTATGGAAAGGAATGATGACAGAGACCGTCGGCGCGCTTGACATGGCAGGAACCGTCGCGGTCGAACGACGGCCGGAGAGAGACAACAGCAACGGATAGCCGAGGTACGCATAGAGGAGCGTCGCACCACATGCGAGCACAATCGTAAGTTCAAGGTTCATCGGGAGCAGAATGCATGCTTGGGGCATCTGACTGACTAGCAGTCGCTCGTCATCTTTACAAAGAGCCCCCAGGCCCTCTATCGGATTGCCTCTCAATGTCATGTCAGTAAGTGACGCTTTACGTGAAAGCGAGAGGCAGACAGAAGAACCGGCCTGTGGAACGGAGACCGGCGCAGTGGAAGATCGATTCGCAAAATTCCTACACCGAGACTTCCAACGTGCCGGCACGCTGCTAGGCACGATGAACGCCATGGATCGCCGATTTGACCCACTGTGGTCCAACATGGTAAGAGAAATACAAGGACGCCGTGATCCGAATACGAAGCCTGAAGATGATGCTCATGCAGACCCGCGATACGATACTCATCCTGCTGATCTCTCTCCTACGGGCATACACGACGCACACGCGGATTCTGAGAGGGCGATATCGACTGACATCTCTGCTCTACGCGCTGGCGCGGCAGGTCCGAAGTTCCGTGCCCCTGACGGTGACCGGCCACGATGGGCGACGGTTCCGGATCGATCCGCGCGACCCGCAGTACCACATGGGGCTGCTCGATCGAGGCCTGTTCGAGCCCGATGAAACGCGCCTCGTGTGCCGATGCGTCAAGACAGGAGACGTGGCGCTCGATGTCGGGGCGAACTTTGGGTGGTATACGACGTTGCTGAGCCGACTGGTTGGCCCGAATGGGATGGTTCATGTGTTCGAAGCGATGCCGACGACCGCCGACGTGCTGAAGCGAAACTGCGGACTGAACGACTGCAGCAATGTCGTCATCAATCAGTGCGCGCTCGGCGACCGACGAGGCAGCGCGACGATCTACGATGAACCGGGCCGGGCTTCGGGTGATGCGTCACTGTTTGGCGCGCCGGGCGGCCATGGCCGGTCGCATACCTGTCAGATGGAGACGCTCGATGAGTATTTCTCGGCACGCGGTCTGGATCGCTGCGATTTCATCAAATGTGATGTGGAAGGCGCGGAGTTGTTGTTCGTCCGTGGAGCACGAAATGTCTTGAAGCAGCACCGGCCGGTGATCCTGATGGAGATCAATCCGACCCTGCTGGCCCGTGCCGGGGCTTCAGCGGTCGAGCTGTTGGAAGAATTGCGACGCGAGGGCCGCTACGCTTTTCACGTGGTCGGCCGCCCTCACGAATCACTCGAACCAAGAGACTGCGAGCACATCGACACCTACCTGAACGTCCTCTGCCAACCCTCCTGACCTGCCTTGCGGTGGTCTTGCTCTCCTGACGTGCGACCTTGCCGATGCGCGGCTACACCGACACTCGGTAGTGCTGAGCCCACGTACTCAACACCAGCACCGCCCACAGCGTGGAAGCATGGTTCGCGCGGCCCTCGATGTGCTCCTCCACCACTTGCTGCAGTGCCAAACGGTTGAAGCGGGTAGACTGAGACACCGGGCCGGCGAGCACGCGTGCATAGAGCAGCTCGCGCAACTGACTCTTGAACCACCGTTCCAGCGGCACCGTAAAGCCTTGCTTGGGTCGATCGAGAAATCCGTTCGGGAATCGGTCGCGAAAAGCCTCCCGCAGGATCCACTTGCCGCCCGCTGCGGTACGGTGAGACCGGGTGGCGAAGCGCCCCGCAAGTTTCAGGCGACTGGGCACCTGAAGCGACCACGTGACGACCTCGGTGTCCAGCAGAGGGGATCGGCACTCAAGCGAATGGGCCATGCTCATCCGGTCGACCTTGACGAGAAGATCCTCCGCCATATAAGAGGCGAGGTCGGCGCCCATCATGCGGTTCAAGGCGTCGTGGCCCGGCATGGCCTCATACCGACTGCCGAGCCAGCGCAGCGCCTCGCCCTCCGTGCGAGCAAAAAAGTCGGTCGCATAGATTCGCTGTTTCGTTTCCGCGGTCATCTGTTGGCGCAACCACGCATACCGGCCGGCCGGAGGCAGCATCAGGACGTCCGCCAGTCTGCCGACTCGACGGGCAACAGGAGCGGACGAAAGACGAGCGGTGCGGCCGATCCACCGCCACGCGGCGGGCGGGACAATCGCCAAACGGTTCAACAGCCGGCCTGTGTCGTACCAGGCGTAGCCCGCAAACAGTTCATCACCGCCATCTCCGGTCAATGCGACCGTCACGGACTTTCGCGTCATGTTGGCCAAGTACCATGTCGGCAAGCAGGAGGAGTCCGCGAACGGTTCGCCTACATGGCACACCAATCGATCCAGCACCTCGATCCCGTTCGGCTCCAAGACGTATTCATGGTGCTCGGTGCCGAAGTGGCGCGCGACCGTGCGCGCATAGGGGAGTTCGCTGTACTGCTGATCCGGAAAGCCGATCGAGAAGGTCCGCACAGGCCGGTTGCTGAGTTCGGCCATCATGGCGAGGACGATGCTGGAGTCGACACCACCGCTCAAAAAGCAACCAATGGGCACGTCGCTCACCAAACGGAGCTTTGTCGCCTCGCGCACATGGTCCACGAGCTCGGCCTTGGCCTCGGGCCAAGACATCGGTCGAGTCGAAGGCGCGGCACTGAGCGCCCAATAGTGCCGGCGTTGCACCTCTCCGTTCTGCACAACCAGATATGCACCGGCCTCCAGCTTCTGTACCCCAGCATAAATGGTAGCGGGAGCGGGAATGTAGCCAAGGGTCAAGTACTGGTCCAAGGCCGCGTCATCGATGTCCCGGCTGATCCAGGGGATGGCCGTCAAGGCATCGAGCTCGGATGCGAAGACCAGCGTGTCGGGCCCAATCGCATAGTAGAGCGGCTTCTTCCCGATTCTGTCCCTTGCGAGCAGCAGGCGCTGGTTGGCGTCGTCCCAAAGAGCGATGGCAAACATACCGGTGAGTCGAGACAGCGCCTCCACGCCGTGATCCTCATACAGGTGCACGATCACCTCGGTATCCGAGGCCGTCCGGAAGCGGTGGCCGTTCTCTTCGAGTTCGCGCCGCAACGCGTGAAACCCGTAAATTTCTCCGTTGAAGGCCACCGTCACGGTCCCGTCGTGGTTGCTCAAGGGCTGTCGGCCGGTGTGCAAATCGATGATGCGCAGACGTCGGTGTCCCAAACGGACGGTATGGGTGTGATTGACGTAGACACCCGACTCATCCGGCCCGCGGTGGACCAGACGACTCGTCATCGCCTCCACCAGATGTTCATCTTTGAGGGGTCGGCCTCGCAACGAGACCATCCCAGCGATGCCACACACGACTAGAGCGGCCTCCAAATTGAAGAACACGAACCGATTTGCCGGCACTGATCAGGCGTGACAGCCGCGCGACGCCGGCGGACAAGCAATCTTCGGCTGTTACGGCTGTTCAACGCAGGGCTCCTCTCGGCGCCGCGCGATTCCGTCTTGAACAATCGATCGCACACAGCTTGCGTATGGTCGGGCGGAAGAGCTGCCGGACGCCTCACGAGACGGCCCGCGTTAGGCCGACGGAAGCGGCTGATCCTGTCACGCACACCCACCCAGGGATCCCATCGGCCACCCTTACATCGCGAAGGCCGGCGTCCTGAAACCAATCCTGCACTTCCTTCTTTGTATATCGGAACTCGTACGCCGGCGAGAGCCAGTCGAAGGTATCCAATTCGGACCATTCCCGAGGCTTATCTGGATACACGACCGCCGGTAGCAATCCCACCATATGGCGCAGAATCGGAGTGCGTGCGAGACGATAGCCGAGGGCACCGAATAGACGCGAGAGCCTCAGCAATATTGGTGGCGGGAGCCATCTGAGCACGGCGCGATAGCCATGCCGCTTGAGGAGTGCCAATCGTCCGACCTCGCGCGAGTAGACACAGACGCCGATGGTCCCGCCGGGCTTGAGCAGCGGCACCAGGCGACGAAAGAACTGCGGCGGGTTTGGGGTGTGGTGGAGAACGCCGATGCTGTAGATGTAATCAAAGGTGCCATTGGAAAAGGGGAGCTGACCGATGTCCGCTTGCAGGAGATGCACGTTCGGGCGCCTCCCGATATTCGCGTCTGCAGCCTCCACGGCACTACTCAAATCGATTCCAACTACAGTCCCGCCCCATCGAGCTACCACGTCCGCGAACCGGCCCATTCCGCACCCGGCATCCAGTATCAACCGCCCCTCGATATCGGTTGGACGAAAACCGAGTTCGATGGCAAACCGCGCTTCCGAATTGTCCGTTCCGAGGCCATCCAGCTGCGTGCGGCGGAAGAGATTCCATTGCATGCCGAAGTTGGCGGCATAGTGATCGCCCGCAAAGCGGGGAATATACCGATGGATGGGGTATCTGGTGCATCGACAACGCAACGCTCCCGACCGTACTTCTCGATTCTCTCTCTCAACGACGGGCTCCTCCAGTTGAAATGATTCCCGGCACGTCGGGCATTGCAGCAACTTGAGCAGATCGACCTTCATCTGTCCTCCATCGGGTGGCTTCGCGCGATGGCTATCGCACGGGGGTGGCTATCGCACAGTCAACGCGAACCCGTTCGTCGGCAGCATGCCGGCTTCCTGTAACACGCTCTGGTAGAGATCATCGTATCGTTCCACCGTTCGTTGGAAATCGTATGCCTGCCGTACGAAGTCCCGGCCGCTCGCGCCGAGTTGTCGTCTCATCCCCTGCTCCTCAATGAGCCGACAGAGACCATCGGCCAGTGCGTGTGCGTCGCGTGGCGGCACGAGGAGGCCTGTCGCGCCATGTCGAATGACGTCCGGTATCGCGCCGAGTTCGCTGGCAACGACCGGTTTCCCGGCGGCCAGCGCTTCGAGGATCACGATCGGAAATCCTTCCTCGATCGACGGCAAGCTGACGATGTCACAGGCCGTCAGTATTTCCGGAACGTCAGTGCGCAGCCCCAAGAACCTTACACAATGGTCGATCTTCAGATCGGTGGTCAGCCGCACGAGCCGCTCCCGTTCATCGCCCTCGCCAACGATAAGGAGTCTCGCTCGGTCGTGACGACCGACGACCTTCCGGAAGGCTTCCAACAAAACCACATGGCCTTTTTCAGGTGACAAGCGTGCCACGCAGGCGATGACGACGTCGCGATCCTCAAGCCCCCATTCCTTTCGATCGCACGGGATCGCTGACTCGTATTTGGCGATATCGACTCCGTTTTGGACGGTGATCAGCTTTTCGGACGGCAGCCCGACCGACTCTTCGAGGAAACGCCGGACCGGCTCCGCGACCGCGGTCACCCGGTCAGCCAAGCGTGTCAGCACGCGAAGCAGTTGTTGAGACCGGTGGCCTCTCAGCGAGTAATAGTCATGCTCGGTATGGACAACGCGGCAACCAGCCAATCTCCCCGCCAGCCCGCCGTAGAGCAATTGCCCAATGTGATGCGTGTGGACGACCTTCGTACCATTCGCGCGAAATTGCCGGATCAAGCCAATGAGTGGAAGCGGATCCCACTTACTCTTCCTCGAGAACGCGCCGCACGGGATGCCGTCGGCTTTTAGGAGCGCGGAGAGCGGTCCATCATTGTGTACGGCATACACCGAACACGCGTAGCGGCGGCGCGGCAGGCTCAGCGCCAAACGGCGGGCGAGGGTCTCGGATCCACCGACCGCCAGTGCGTACACCACGTACGTCAACTGGATCGGACTGTGATGCAACGTCATGACATTTCCCGGGCGTGCCGCAGCGACTTCACCGGTCGTGCCGGATTGCCCGCGACGATCGTGTACGGGGGCACATCTTTCGTGACGACGGCATGAGCAGCGACGATGGCCGCTTCTCCAACCCGAACGCCTTTCAAGATTGTGGCCGCCTCTCCAATCCACGCGTGATCGTCGATCCAGACGGACTTGATGTCCTCGGGCCGCGCCGGCTCATTGCGCATGCGGGCGATAGGATCCAAGGGATGATTATCCTCCGCCGCGATGAAGACGCGGTTTGCAATCAGCACGTGACGGCCGATGTACACGCCACGTCCCGTGACGATGCCCGTCTGATACCCGATATAGGAGCCGCTGCCGATTTCCAAGACCGGCCGGGACACGAGTTTACTACCGACGAACGTGGTGACACCGGAGATCGTCACGTTGTCACCGATGACGAGATGAATGGGGGTGCCCATCAGCAGGGGGATGCCGCCGATCACACGAAGATTGCTGCCGACACGGGCGCAACGCGTCTTGAAGAGCGGTTCATGGTAGAGCACTCGGACAAGGCCATGCCATAACGCAAGCCTCAGACGCCGTTCGTTGTACAGGAAGTCGTGCAAGCCGGGGATGACCGGCATGTGTACGGCTTGCAGAGCCTTCGCGATCCGATAGAGACGGGCGTAGAACGGCGAATCGCGCCGGCGGATTTTGACGACGACATTATCGATCATCCACTACGCCTTGGCGCTGTTCGGATAAGGTCTCGATACTTCCCCGGACTGTGATACAGAACCCGGTTTGGTTGCGAGCAGTCTCATGAGAGTCGGTCACATCGACGGACGTACGGACGGCATTTATCTTTACAAAGAATCCCGGGGAGACCTATCGGAAGGAGGCCCAACCTGCTGTAGGCATCCGGCACGGCGGTCACCGTGCGATCACCGACGAACGCAGATCATCATCGATCGCTGGACGCCATTCTTCAATCAGCTGTGTCGGGTAGCTGCCACGTGTGTCCTTAGAAGATCATCGGCGACGGCAGCCGACGAGAAAGCCTTTGACAGCATATCAGCCTACTTTTTCTAGACACGCTTTCACCGTCGACGTCAATGTTTCTCGGCCTGCAGGTAGGAAGCGATGCAGGACCTCGGTGCGACGAATCGGCGTGAGCTCCAACTGAACGATTCGAAATGGAAACTTCTCGAGCAATGCGAGGAATCGCCGCACCGTCATTCTATTCAATCCGCCTTCCACGTCTTCAAAGACTTGGGCGCCATCGCTCTTGTATCGTGCGCGGGCGTTGAGGAGGATCCGTTCCGTGAACAGGACGTGCGGCCAAGGGAGCCGTGTCATGAATTGGAGGTGGGCTCCGTAGGGGTGCCACCACGGCGGTCCAAAGGAGATGTAGAGACGGCCCTTACGCTTTAAGTAACGGGACATCGCATGAAGCGCCGATTCCGGGTCCCGGTAATGCTCAAACCCGTCAATCGAGATAATTGCGTCCATTGCTCCATGCAACTCTTGCGCATCACGGCTCGCCGCATTGATAAAGATGCAGTTCGTCACCCCGGCCTGTTCGGCGCGTGCCCGTGCCGCCGCCAATACATTCTCACGAATATCGAGCCCGATCACTTGATCCGCACCGAGAGACGCCACCTCGATTGCCACCCCGCCGTACCCGCACCCGAAATCCATCACCCTTAAGCCTGCGAGGTCGCTCTTTTCCAATCGAAAAAATCGATTCACTTCCTCGAAGGAAGACGAATAGGTCGCGAGACGAGGATCGACGTCGCTGGGCGGAATGAGGAATCGTGACAGCAGAAGCTCGCCGATCTTTCCGCCAAGAAGCCCCATCGTGACTGTACGCTCAGAGAAGAGTCGCCGCCCTCTTCCGAAGTTCCTGCCGGGAGACGGCCCGTCTCTCGGAGCCTGTCACTGTCGACGGCACACACGTGAGCGATGCTGAACCGGACATTGTGTCAATCGAGCCTGCGGGGTGCCGCATCTCTGGAAGCTGGTCCTTTTAGAATACTCCCGTAAACTCGGCGCACCGCCTCCGCCCGGCCTTCAGGGGTACAGTGCCGACGGACGTAGCGCCACCCGGACGATCCATAGGACAATCGCCGATGCTCATCATGAAGCGCATCGAGGATGGCGTCCTCCAACGCATGGGCGTCTCCCGGAGCCACCAACCAGCCGGCCCCGGCCGGCTTCAGGATATTCGGAATCGCACCAGCCCCAGTCGCCACGACGGGCTTTCCGTAGAGCAGGGATTCTAAGAGCACATTCGGCAATCCTTCGCTCAACGAGGGAATCACCACGAGGTCTATCGCCGGATACACGTCTTCGATCCGACGATCATGCCCCGTGAATACGACATGCTTAGCGACGCCCAGACGTCCCGCCAATTGTTCCAATCGCTCCTTTTCGGGTCCGTCGCCGACAAGAACGGCACGAGCATTTCCTCCACGGGCGACGACGCCTTGGAACGCCTGGAGAAACACCTGCTGACCCTTCTCAGGGCTCAATCGCCCAATCACGCCAACGACGAACTCATCGGCGGAAATGCCCCATTGGCGCCGCCACGCCAGGCCGTTTCCACCGACCCGATACTCTGCCGGATCGATGGCATTATGGATCACATGCAGGCGGCCACGGGGCACACCACTCGCGACCAGCTGATCAGCCATCACCCCGGACATGGCCACGACTGCATCGGCATGTCGGAGCATCCACGCATCCAACCGGTTGTAGAGGCTGATTCGGCGGTTCTCGCTTGTATAGCCATGCGAGAAGGCCACCCAGGGAATTCGGTGAAGACGCCCGTTAATCCAGGCGGCGAGCGCCGACTTGTAGCCATGGGATTGCAGGATCGTGGGACGATGTGCCCGTATCACCTTTGCCGTCCGCATGAGCAAGCCGACGTCGTACCGCCCGGCCTGTGCCAATACCTCGACATGAATTCCGCGCCGCGCCGCTTCGACCATGGCACGCGTCGGCTGGTGCCCCTCCAGCAGAAACATGCCTAGGACGAACCGCACGTCTTTAGCGTACTCGATGAGTTGAAACAACCCGCGAAGCGGCCCCGTGACCTCCGTCGCTGCAATCATCGCAAGGACTCGGATCTCATCGGAGGCGTCACCCTCAGATCGACTTTTTCCAGCAGGACCTCCGCCTCGCTGACGCTCCATGCCCTTCCCCATGGCGAAAGCTGACATATCGCATGCGAGCTGCCGTCACGCTTGCAGGTGGCGAGCGTGAAATCGGCTCGGACAGATGCGATCTTCCAACGCCGCCACTTTATCCAAGGGCGTGAAGGACGGGTATGGGCAAGGAGCCGGCTTGTGTGTGGCCGGAGCGAGACGTTACTGCTACTCGCCCAACTTACGGAGAGGCAAGTACGAGGTTGACGAGCAGCGATGCCGTATGCCCACAGGCGGCATACGGGCATCGCCTATTCCATCAAGCGGTCGGTGCTTATTGTCGGTGCTTCTTCTTGTACATACCTCGCGGCTGGTCCGTCGTGGTCGTCGTCGTGGTCGATGTGGTGGGGGGCGATATGGTCGTAAGGGACTGCGAGGAGGTCGATGTCGATGTGGATGTCGGGGTCGTCGATGTGGTGGAAGAGGACGTCGTTCCCGTACTCCCCGATGTACTCGTTCCGGTACTCGTCGTCGCAGTCCCCGCGGCGACCCCGGGCTGCGCCGCTTTCCGCCAAGCAATGTACGACGGGCTCCACCAGTAGTTTTGGTCGAATTGCTTACCCAAGTACAACCAATTTTGCGCGTTGGTCACTCCGCCGGCAAAAATCTGATCGCCCGCGTCGCGATATTTCGTATCGCCGGTCTGGTAGTACATCCAGCCAAAGGCGGGAACGATCAGCAGATTGAGGTCCGGTGCCGGCTGTCGGCCGCCGGTGTTGTAGCCCGGCGTGGTCGACGACAAGGTTGACGTATCAATATTCGTATAGAAAAACGACTGCGAGGCGGGGTCCCACAGAGCCGGCCACATACTGTCCAGCGCCGTTTTGATAGCCGGCGGGATACGGGAGTCGTGCGTCGCGTCGTATGCCTGGATGAGCGCCTGCATGGTGATCCCAACCATAAAGGGCCGGACGAACGACGCGGTTTTGGAGATGAACCATTGATCGATGTGGCCAAGCGCTTGGTTGACCATGTCGGCCAATCGTGCCCGGCGAGGTTGGCCGACCGCTTCGGCATTTAGGTACGCCATGATCACATACGCAACCTCGCGGCTGTAGTAGGAGTCTGCAGTCCAGTCCAGCGGTGTCCCATCCGGACAAAAGGATCCGTTTTGAGACATCAGCACGATCGCGTTCTGAGAAGTCGTATCCCCGGTCAGTTGATAGTCGAGCAGCATGCCCTTAGTAAAATCATCAAACCCGGCGACCTTTCCATTGTTCGGCATGACATAGCCGTCGCGATAAATACTCTCGGCCAGCCCTGCGCAGTATCTCCACGTCGGATCACCGGTATAGGCCGCAATCTGATAGTACACGCGCTCGCCGTCATAATAAACACTATCAGCCTGAAGGGCCCAATCCATCGCTCCGGGAGCGAGCTTACCGCAAATCTGCCGACCGAACGTCGTCATGTTGGACTCCCAGGTACTTAAGAGCGGGATCGGTGTGTCATCTGCAGACGCGGGGGCCGACGCGAAGAGAACCAGGCCGGCGCTCAGGGTAGCGACGATGCCGACGAAAAACCGAAGCAGCGATGGTTGCTGTTGCATGGCACACCCCTTTCGGTGGACAACTTGTCTCCTGCAGTCGAACGCAAGGAGAAGAGCAGTCGGTGTGCCCCTTCGTAAGTACTTGAGGGTACGTCACCTCGTCAGATCAAATTTGTACCGGCAGCGACAAAAATCAGTGGACCGCGGAGAGCGAAGAAGAATGAATATCTGCTTTGTTAGGACTGAGCGAAAATGCCGCCTGCTCGGGCTAGCGGCTGTCGCCGGCATTTGTCGTCTCCGTCGCTGCGTGCAAAGAATGGCAATCTCAAAGAGTCGAGGAAGAACAGGCAGAAGGCTGCGGGTTACTTTGCTTGGCTCGTAGACTTCGCGGGTGCTTCCCGCCATTTAATATAATCAAAGCTCCACCGGTAGTTTTGGTTAAAGTGCTTCGCGTCGTTTAAATAGGAGCCGATCACGCCTCCCGCAAAAATTTTGTCGCCGCGTTCCCGATACTTCTCCTCACCGGTCATCTTGTAGAGCCAGCCATAGAGCGGCACGATCAAGAGATTGAGGTCGGGGGCAGGATCTTCCCCGCCATGGGGCATCTCTTTGTCGGTATATTTGAATGCGCTGATGCCGGAGACCCACATGTGATCCCACATCCAGTCCGCGCCCGCTTGCAACAACGGCAAGACCTTTGGGTCCTGTGTCCTGTCGTACCAGAGAATCAAGGCCTCGGCCGTCAGGGCGGCCATGAAGGGGCGCACGTATTCAGCCGTGTGACTGATGAACCATTGGTCGTAGTGCCCCATCGCGAACCCCACCAACCGTTCAACCTCAGCCCGATCGTTGTACCCCACCGCCTCCGCGAGCAATTTCGATTCGATGTTGTAGGCCACCTCGCGGCTGCCGTCGATACGGACCATATACGGATCATGCTCGTGGCGCGCAAAGGCGGAATTGGTTGCCATCCCGATCAGGGCCTGTTTTGAACTCGCATCGCCCGTGCGTTGATAGTGCATCAACAGTCCGTGCGGAAAAATCATCCAGCCCGCGGCCCCAAACTGGTTCGGCTTCAAGTACCCGTCGCGATAGCCCTTGATCGCATTCTCGGCGCACCGTGTCCAATCCCCACGACCTGTATAGTCGGCGATCTGATAATAGACCCGGGCGGCGTCGTAATAGTTCTCCCCTGAGTCGCAATATTGGTGTCCGTAGTCTTCCATGTTCGCCTTCCACCAATCGAGTGGAAAGGTCGAACAGCCGGTAGACACCATACTGCCCAGAACTAGGGCCAGGCTATAAAGGCGCCGGCGCCATCCTATGCACAGGAACTTGGTTGATTGTGGCATCTGCGACTATCGGGATGAGGAGTGTTTTTCGACTCTACTGTTCACATTTGTACGTATATCTACGTTTGCCATTCATTATCGTCCCTGTCGTCCTCACACAGGCGGTCACACTCAAGCGCTTCTTTTGCAACGGCATTCGAACCCGTTTTACCAGTTAAATACCTAGTCATTTATTCGCATATGATCGCTTTTGGTTCGGGTCTTGCTCGCTCTTCTATGTTCTTCCGCTTTACCGGGCTACGAGACAGGCGAAGGAGCCGACGTGCGGGTTCGATAGATCGCCGTGCTGATCTCTGAGATGACGATGAGGACAAGCCACATCCCTGCACTTTCTGGGAAGAATATAGAACCTAAACATTCCGCAGCTGGAACGGGGCAGCGGCGCCGCGCCATCAGAGCGGCGTGGCGAACCGCTCAGCGAGGCGACAGTGTCCCGGGTGGCGCCTGCTGTCCGAAGGTGCGTTCAGCGCAGCTCGGACGCACCGAGTTCAGGCGCCAAGCCGTCGCCGAGCGTCCGAGCGGTCCACGCCGCTCTGTCTTCCAAGTGAAGCCACTGCCCCGTTCCGGCTGCTCTGTCACCGGTCAAACGAACTGTTGAGGACATCGATGGATAGAGTTGCCGTTTTCAGACGATCAGTCACTTCTTCCTTCACCCCTGTGAAACGGCCATCCCCGATGCTGATTCTTGCCGCGTTGGCCGTTGCTGCCTTCTTCACCGTCCCCCTGGCCGCTGCCGCTGATCCACCGACGACCGATCGCCGCCCGGCCTCCCGCATCACCGGCTTCTCTTCACCCGCGGCACCGTTGCCCGGGCCGTCCGCGTCCGGTCGTCCGCTTCGAACAGCAGCTGAGAGATCAACCGTGCCTCCACGGCCTTCACCCGCTCCTGACGGCGAGCCCAGGTTTGACTTCTCTGTTGCGGCATACGGAGGCTTGGCGGTGCCTTATAATACCGATATGAACGTCAGTGATCCGGATCCCACTATCGGTACGTTCACCTTCAAGCATTTGACGCTCCGCAACAGTCCGACGGTAGGCGCAAAGATGACCGGCTGGACATCCTCGATGCGGAGCAAGCTCGGAATCGATCTAGGAGCGGAACTTGATTACACACGCTTCACGCCCTCGCTAAAACAGAATTCGGAACCTCAGATAGTGAATTCGAGCGCGGGCCTGATGCAGGGAGATCTTGAAACGGTTAAAAGCCCCATCACGGCTCACATCGCCGCAGTAAACCTCTTGGTGCGACGACCCTTTGGAAGTAGTCCGGATTTTCCCAGTGGTCGATGGTATCCCTACCTCGGCATAGGAGGCGGGGCCGAGATTGCTCACGTCCGAATCGAAGAGACGAATGCGAGTGCGACGGATACATCAGGCATGTGGCAAGCCCTCGCCGGCGTTAAACTCTTTCTCAATAAACACGTGGCATTTTTCGCTGAATACAAAAACACATACGCTAAGCACACATTTACCTTTGATTCATCCCCCCAACGTCTAACCATTCACGCTAATCACGTTGTCGGGGGTTTAGCCTTTCACTTTTGATTGAAACCCGCCGGGGGGGGAACGCCGTCAGGATCGCGACACTCACTCCCCTAAGCGACGGGAACGCTATGACGCATCGCGGGCTGAGGCGCGATGTGGCTCTCGTATAGTCGTTCGAGATCGGCGACGATCACCTCCCAATCATACTTGTCCTTGACCAGGCGCCGTCCCGCCAACCCCATCCGTTGTCGCAGGTCGGGATTCTCGAGCAGCGTCACCACCTGATCGGCGAATTCCGCCGGTCGATCCGCGATGAGGAGATCGCGCCCGGGTGTCGCTTCGATGCCCTCGACGCCTAATGTCGTCGTCACCACGGCCTTTCCCATCGCAAGTGCCTCCAGGATCTTCAATCTGGTTCCCCCACCGATTCTCAAGGGCGCGATCATGACCGACGCTTCAGCGATGTACGGCCTCACGTCCGTGATGAATCCCGTCACTTCGATCATCCCCGGCGTCGCCAACCGCGAGATCGCGGGAACGGGGTGCCCGCCGACGATCTGAAGTATCACGGCGGGCCGCTTTTTCCGGATCCGGGGAAGCACATGACGGCAAAACCAGCGGACGCCTTCGACGTTCGCGTGGTAATCCATGCGTCCGACGAACACGAGCCGCTCGCGCCCATCCGCACCGTTGTGGCTCGAACCGGCGACGGAGTAGTCAGCAAGATGCACGCCGTTCGGGACCACGGTGATCGCTTCAACGCCTGCGCAGGTCTGGAGCAGCACCCGCTCCTCATCCGAGCACGTCAGACAATGCGTGAAGCGGCGACAAACTTCGCGCTCATACGCCGCGAGCTTGCGCCACGTCACCTCCGCGTACAACCGCTTCAACGGATTTGCGATATGCCGGGCATACCGCTTCATCAAAAGTGATTCGATGTTGTGCAGGTCGAGAACCCTGGGACAATCGAGATCGAGGCAGTATTGCGCCATGTGAAGGCTTTCGGCTTGCACGAGATCGAACGACTCGCGTCGCACGACGTCCGCGAGCAGCCGGGCCATCCGCTCGTCGCGATAATTCACGATGGGAAACGCGGTGCGACCGAAGAGCCCGCGCACGAGTTTGGCAGACGAATAGTGATGGGAGCGCGGAACGACGTGGAGCGCGCTGACGTGCTCGCGCAGTCGCTCGGCCGCTTTTGCATCGTCGATCCTCCGCATGAAGGAGGCCACGGTGACGTGATGGCGTGCGGCCAGAGCGCGGAGAAAGGCAAAGACGCGAATGCGCCAGCCGTCGGTCGGCGGATACGGAAGGTTGCCAGTAATGAACAGCAGCTTCATTCGTCCGATCGCGCCGAGGCCGACGCCCCCTGAGCCGCTTGATCGCCGGCGTTGTTCGGGCCGCCTATGCCTCGGCACCGCTGCACCACGCGTTTGGGCCATTCGATGAAGATCCGCTCACCGTACGGCAGATTCCGCTCGAGAAGACGAAAGCCGGCATAGCGCGTCGGCGAGAAGACGTAGTCGGCGTACCCTACCCATCGAACAATGTCGGCGCCAAAACTGCGCTTGAACTGATAGACCCCGTAGCCTTTGTCGGTTTCCTGTGGAGGATAATTCGTGCCCGTGCCTCCGAAATCATACAGGCGGCAGCCCTGCATCATGGCCCACCGCATCATCTCCCATTGAATGGCCCAGCCGGCGCGCTGCATCGAATAGTCGTTGCTCAGATACAACAAGGTCGCCGTGGGACCGAATCGGACCGTGATGCCGCCGGCGACGGCGGTCGCGTCCTTCCTTGCCAGAAACAGCCGGCCCATCCCGGTTTTGATGAACGTACGGTAGAGCGCATGGAAATAGCCGAGCGCCCGCACCGGAATCCGCTTCTTGATCCCCGTGTCCTTGAGCAGGCGATAAAAGCTCTCGACATCCTGCTCGCCGCAGCCTTCCTCGATCACCACCCCGCGCTTCGGGGCGTGTCTGATTTTCGTTCGGATTTTCGTGCCGAGGCTCGCAAAGACCGCCGCCTCACCGGAAGAAAGATCGCGATGCATTTCGTATTTCGGCCGATTCCAATACGACCACTCCATCGGGACCGGTTGAAAGCCCGCTTGCTGGAACGCTCGGCTCCGCTCGACGTCTTCGACGATGACCGGCGGTTCCACACGCCACAACAGGCCGCCCGTGTCGCGCGCAAGTCGCCGTACGGCTTCAATGAGCGGCAATGCATCCTCCGCATCCTTCACAAGCGGCCCGCGCGGCGAGTAGAGCAGCGCGCCCAGTCCGGCCGGCAACCGCTTCACCAGCACGAGAGCCGCGGCCGTCCAGTCGCCTCCCGCCTGGACGGCAACATAGTGCGGCACCCAACCCTGTTCCGCGCGAATCTCGCCCCATTCATACGATTGAAAGACGTTGCCGCCCGGGAGTCCGGCGACGATTCGGTTCCACACTTCCCGCTCGGGATTCACTATCGTCTGTACGCTCATGCGCTGTACACCTCAGTCAAGGGTCGAACAGGTACCGCCGGCCGGCCGTAGGCGACGACACGGGCCGGGATATCGTGCGTCACCAGCGAACCCGCGCCGATGACCGCCTCGTCGCCGATCGACACGCCGCCCAACACGACCGTTTGCGCGCCGATCCACACATGATCTCCGATGCGAACCGGAGAAATCGTGCGTGGAAAGCGCTCGATCAACCGGCTCCCGATTCGGGAGCCGGGGTCGCTGTGCGTAATGAGCAGGCAGCCCGGCGCGATGGCCGTGTGGCTGCCGATCGTCACCGCCCCGGTCAAATCGATCATCGTCCCCGTCCCAATCGCCGAATCGTGGCCCACCGAAAGATTGGCGAATCCCGTAAAGGGATTCAGCAGCATCACTTCATAGATCCGCGTGCGCGGCCCGACTTGCGCGCCCAACAGCGCCAAGCAGCGCGCCCGCAGCCGGGGATGGATGCACCATCGCAGGATCTTCTCGACCAACATCCACCACCCGACCTTCACCGGTTCCATGGTCGTTCCTCACCCTCCGCGCGTTCATCCCACACGATAGCGTGGGGGCAGCACGAGAGTCGGTCGGCCGGAGGGGGGATGTCGAGGCTCGTCCTGAAGCCCCTGGCTCCTGGACTCCTTGGCAAGCCGAATGGCGACCACGCTCATGGCCAGCAGGACATAGAGCAGCGCGCTATACGCCTGGGATAAGAAAAACCCGCCGACGATAAATCCCCACAAGCTGATTTCGAGCGCCTCCGTCAGCAACAACAGATTCTCGGCGGGCGTTTGCGGCGGCGCACGACGCCGCGCGCCTCCACTGCGGCTCAGGCGCGCAGCGGGCACGGGTTTGGACGAAGCCAGGGAGGCCTGTGTTTGCCGAAGCCCTCGAAGCGTGCCGGCTAAGAGCCGAATGAAGACCACGATTCCCACCACCCCTAATTCAACGGCGACCTGGATGAACGAATTGTGTGCCGCGTTCCATTTGCCGGCACCTTCATGAGACCAGCCTTCGGCTGTGACAAATTGGTCGATGCCCACGCCCCACGGTCTCATCACGAACATGACGAGCGCCGTCTTCCAGATGTCGGTCCGTCCACCCGCCGTGCGATCATATTCCGTCTGGGGGTCCCACATGGTTCGAATGCGCTCCTTCCAGGTCGTTCCGGCCAGCACGCCGAACACGATCACTGCGACGAGCACGATGCCGTACTTGGCCGTCCGGTCCATTCGACTCCGCCAGAGCGTGACCCCCGCGACGACCGTCAACGCCAAGATGCCTCCGCGCGATTGCGTCAACATCAGGCCATAGAGGCAAATCAGCGCGAGCCCGAGTAAGAGCACCCGGGCGGCGCGCCCGGAGGTCGAAAACAGGTAGAGCACGAGTGGGATCGTGACCACGAACAGCAACGCAAGATCATTCGCGTCGTAGCTCCATCCCTCTCTGTAATAGCGCTCGCCTCCCGGATCCTCGAACCATCCAGGCACGGCAAGCGCCGCCGTCCCGAAGCAGCACACCCAGGCCAGGCGACGAACGTCCTCGATGTTCCGGCACCAATACAGGATCAATAAGAACAGCACGACGGTCTTCAAGTAGGCGTTGAGGAGAAACCGCAGGCTGCCGCCGGGCCACACGCTGATCGGCACGAGCACCGCCGCGACACCGACGAGAATCGCGACATCGCGGACGGCGGGGACGCGAAGCGGGATTTTGTCGCGCAAATTTCCCGGCGCGTTGATCCAGAACAGCAAGGCGATGCCACCGGCGATCAACCCGGGCCGCAACGGGGCCAAGGCAGGAATCAATTCCTGGATCCGGGCGACGGAGACGGCTGCGTAAACCAGCAGAAACAACTGGCCCCAGCCCGGGAACGATGGTGACGATTCCGCCTTCGCACCGAGAGCAGCGGTTCGACTGACTACGCACATCGCATCACCAAGTCGGCGAGGTGGGCTCGGTCCGCATTCGAGACCCAGGGGTGAGTGGGAAACGTCACGAGCCGGCGGCTCAATGATTCGGCCACGGGGCAGGGATCGTCCGCGGCGAGCCATGAACGCAGCGGCGCCAATTGTGACAGCGCAAGCGGATAGCCGCCCGTCACGCCAAGCCCCGCACGCCGTGATGCTATCAAAATCCGCTCTCGCATCCCGGCATCCCGAGCGAGCGCCGGGAGACGCAGATACGCGCCGTGATCGCCCGCGAGCGGCATGAGGCACTGCACGTCGCTCCCCCGCAACTCACGAGTCAAGGCGAGCGCCTGATGTTCCCGGCATCGACGCAGCACCGGCTCGAGCGGCAACAACCTGTGGAACAGCGCCCGTTGGAACACCGTCATGCTTCCGGTCTCGAACGCCGGATCGAAGATCGAAGAACCAAGCTTGAGAAAGGGCATGGCCGCGGGAAGCCAGTATGCCCTCGGTCGCATGCACGAGGCCATGGCGATCGTCTGCAGGACTCGTATCGCATCACGAGTACGGCGCGAGACCTGCTCGACCAGCATTCGGCGGCACCGCTCGGCGAGATGCAGATCATCGGTGCCGATCAGTCCCCCGCCGGCGCCCGGAAGCGTCTTCCCGCGGCTGGCGCTGAAGAGGCCTACCGTGCCCGACGTTCCGCCCGGGCGTCCCCCGCACACGATGCCGAGCGCCTGGGCCGCATCCTCGATCACCGGGATCTGACGCGCACGCGCGATCTCCACGATGGCGCCGATTCGCGATGGAAGACCGTAGAGGTGATCCGCGAGCACGCACAGAGTCTTGGAGGTCATGCAGCGCGCCAATCCGGCCGGATCGATGCCGAGCGTCAGCGGCTCCACGTCGCAGAGTCGAATGGCCAGGCGGGCGTGGACGACGGCGGCAGGTACCGAGTAGGACGTGTACGCCGGAATGATGACCTCCGTCCGATCTGGATGAACCTCATGCAACGCCCTCAGGACAGCGCTGAGGGCGGCTCGCCCGGAGACCGCATAGCCCCAATGCGGAAGGCCGGTCTTCTCGCGCAAGGCCGCGGTGAGCGCGTCATGCTGTGCCGTGCCGCGTACGGTGGCCGCAATCGCGCCGATCACCGCGCGTGCCGGAATCCACCCGCCGATCGGCGGCAGCACACGCAGACGACCTTGCATGACGGCGCGGAACGCGCGTGCCACGCTCACCGGCAGCTGAGCACGGGATACCGCACCGACCGGCATGGCACCGGTGTCGCCGCGTGTTCCAGCCTCACAGCCCATCGAGGTACCCTGCCAAGCGTGCGGTGAGATGACGCATGTTGAATTCCTGAACGACCGGATCTTCCCATGGCCGGGATACGCGCTCCGGTCGAGCCCGCGCGCGGCGGAGCGACGCGAGAATCCCTTTCCGGACTTCCCCGGGATTTTGATAATGCACCGCCACCCCTCGCCCCGTGCGCATCAGCACATCGGCCACCGCTCCACGGCTGCCGATATTCAAAATCATCGAGCCCGCGGCCAACGCGTCGTAGAGCTTGAACGGAATTTGGATGGGATGGCGCTCGTCGAGGACGAGTACGACGTCGCTTTCCATGGTCTGCTTGAGCGCCTCCGTGCGAGGGACCGGCGCATGGAGCGAGACAATATCGCGCAGACCGAGTCGGTTGATCATCGCCTGGACCGATTCTCCATCCGCCAGGCTTACCTGTCCCACAAAGCGCACGCGGACGTCATCGGCGGTCACCGTTCCCTCTTGGATCAGAATCGACAGGGCGGTCAAAAAGGGCTCGGGGGTCCGGCCGTGGTAGAAGGTTCCAAAATATGAAAAGACGATCGGTCTTTCCGCTCGACCCTCATAGCGAAGCCCCTCGAACTCCGCCGGATCAAATCCGCTCGTGAGCGTCTGAAATCGGTCCGGTGGCAGGCAGTAGTGCTCTTTGCGTGCCTCGTCGGTCATCGCCGCAGTGACCGACAAGATGAGGTCGGCTCGCCGCATGACGGCCTCGATGACCCGCGTCTCGAGCCGATCGGTGAGCCCGGTGCGGAAAATGGGAAACTTGTGCTTGAGCGACCAGGGGTCGCGGAAATCGGCAATCCACTTGACGGGCTTCAGACGGCTGAGGAACAACCCCACTAGATGACAGGTGAAGGGCGGTCCCGTCGTAATCACATGGCGGATGCGCTGAGCCCGGACCACGGCGACGCTGCGGGCGAGGGCCGGAATCAGCCACGCATTCTCGCGATCGGGAAGAGAGGCCAGCGCCAGGAGGTTCCGCTTCACGCTGAAGCGGCTCGGCGCGACGAAGCATTGTTCGTAGGGCACGATCACCCGCGCAGCCTCGCGCTCCCGCTGCTCCGCGGAAATGGCACGCCGCGCCCGCCACTGCTCGTACGTTTTGATCGGATGCGGCCACTCCGGGACGTCATGCACGTCGCCTGACGCCGGAACATCGTGCATCGCTTGTCCGGCCGACGGCACGGCGGCCCTCACGATGGTTGGTCGCCAGCCGAACTCGGGCAAATACCGCGCGAAGAGGCTGGGCCGAACGCCGCCCACCGCCGCGCTGGGCGGATAATGATAGGCGATGATCAAGACATCCCTCATGTCATGCCGTCGAGGTGGCATTACAGCGTCGCCGCGAATTCTTCCTGCCACAATCCGAACACGAGGAGCGGCCAGAGGTGCCACCAATCGTGTTGTGTCGGCGCCCGCTCGTTCAACACGTCCGCAATGCGTCGGTCGTTGAATAAGCCGGTTTCCACGAACCGCCGCGAGTGAATCACATCCCAGGCAATCGCCCGCAGATCACTCTTGAACAGGTTCCACACCGGAACCGAGAACCCCAGCTTGGTACGCTTCAGCACGGCGTCGGGCACGACATCTTTGACCGCTTCGCGCAAGACGTATTTCGCGATGTAGCGATCGCGGCCTGCTTTTCGTAGCTTCATCTCCGCCGGCAGATTGGCGGCAAACTCGACAAAGGGATGGTCCAGGAACGGCACGCGGAGTTCCAGCGAATGGGCCATCGTCATCTTGTCGGCCTTCAGCAGCAAGTCGTCGGGGAGCCAGTATTTCGCATAGACGTACAGCATCTGATCGAGCGGCCCGCAATGGGCGACGCGCCGGTACGCCTGGCGCACAAGATCCTCGGACGGCGTCATCGCCTCCGATCGTAACGCCGGTCCATAGAGGTCCCGCTTCAGGTCCTCCGAAAAGAACGACGCCATGTGAACGGGTCGAAATTGGAAGTAGTGCGCCATGCCCTCTTCCGCGATCCGGAGGTACTCGGCCAGCCGAGGAGAACGAAACAGAGACCGATTCAACGGATGGACCAGCGCCCGCCGAATGACCCGCGGCACACGACTGAACCATTCGGCTCGCCGATGGCCCTTGAGCGGGTGCCAGAACGTATAGCCGGCCAGCAACTCATCGCTGCCTTCGCCGGAGAGCATCACCGTCACGGAGCTGCTCGCCATCTTCGAGAGATGGAACAGCGGGATCGCGGAGGGGTCCGCCATCGGCTCTTCCATGTATCGAATGAAGTCGTGCAGCCCGTCCGCATACTGCCGACCGGTCATGATCAATTCATGATGATCCGCCTGGAAGTGTCTGGCCGCCGTGCGAGCATACGGCAGCTCGTCGAACTCGTTGCCGAGTTCCGTTTGAAAGCCGACCGAGAACGTCTTCACTTTCGTGCCCGCGTGCTTCGCCACCAGGCCGAGGATCACCGTGGAATCGAGCCCGCCGCTCAAGAAGACGCCGTGGGGGACTTCGCCGACGAGATGCCGCACGGTACTTGCCTCGAGCTGGCGCCCGCACTCCGCGATCAGTTCGTCTTCGGGAAGGGATAATTTCGAGGCAAATTCCAAATCCCAGTACTGCTTGACGGTCAGGCGACCGTCCTTGAGCGACATGCAATGACCAGGCGGCAATTTGAGGATGCCGCGCCACATCGTGCGCGGCGCCGGGGTGTAGCGAAACGTGAGATAGTCGTGCACGGACTGCGGATGAATCGACGGCCGGCCGGGCATCGCCGCGAAGAGCGCCTTGATCTCGGAGGCGAAGATCAGTGCGCCATCGGCCTCGTGGTAGTACAGCGGCTTGATCCCCATCCGATCGCGCGCGAGAAACAAGGACCGGGCGCGCCCGTCCCAGATCGCAAACGCGAACATGCCGTGCAGACGATGGAGGCAGGCCTCCCCAAGGTCCTCGTACAGATGCACGATGACCTCGGTGTCGCTCTGCGTCCGAAACCGATGGCCGCGCGCGAGCAGTTCGTCGCGGAGCTCCCGAAAGTTGTAGATTTCGCCGTTATAGGTAATCCAGACCGTCTCATCCTCATTGCACAACGGCTGATGGCCGCCGGACCGATCGATAATGCTGAGCCGACGGTGGCCGAGGCCAACACCCGGCCCCAAGAACAATCCTTCATCGTCGGGACCGCGATGAGTCATCGACCGCGTCATCCGCTCGATCAATTCCCGATCGACGGGCGAGCCGTCATACCGCACGATTCCTGCAATGCCGCACATCGCTGTCTCGTCCTATTTCGCCGGTGTCAGCACACGGCCCCGCGTCAGCAGCCAGCCGCCCAATTCGAGCATCTCATTCGCGATGCGACGGCCGCGCCACATGACGAGCGCGGCGTAGACCGCGACGCCGAGCCCGCCGGCCGCCGCCACACGCGTCAGCCGCGCGCCGAGGCTCTCGGCCGGCACCGTCACAAGGACCAGCCATACGGCGAGCGCCATCCCGAGCGCCGCCGACAGCACCGGGAGGATTTCGTGCACCACGGCTGCCCCATCGAGGCCCAACTCTTTCCACGCCGCGCGCGCCATCCAGTACATGAACACGGGATAGGCGGCAATCCACGCGACAGCGACGCCGAGCGCGCCCCACCACCAGGCGCCGATCAGAAACGGAACGGGCATGCCGATGAGCAGCACCGCTGTCCATCGAAACAGAAAGCCGCTGCGATACCGAGCCAGCAGCACGGGAGGAAACAAGACTTCGATCGAGTGAACGACCGCGTACACGCAGAAGATCTGAAAGACGGGCACGATCGGCAACCATCGTTCGCCCAACGCGACACGGACGACATCGTCGGCGAGCAGCGCCATCCCGCAACTCAACGGAATCGTGATGCAGCCGACGAGCCGCAGGACTTTGAAAAAGGACAGCCGTAGCGACGCCTGGTTGTCCTGAAAATGGGACAGCATCGGAAACATCATGTGATTGACGACGACCGAGATCTTCGTCACCGGCAACGTGGCGAGATGTTTGGCCATCGAGTACAGGCCCAGGGCATATTCCCCGATCACCTTGCCGACAATCGCGCTGTCGAGTTGGGAGAACACCGACCACCCGGCATTGGCCCCCACGGCAGAGAGGCTGTACCGAAGCATGGCGCCAAGGCGCGGAGACCGGAACGACCACCGCGGCCACCAGGGATACCACCAGAGGATGACCGCCGTTTGCATCGCCGCTTGGGCGAGCATGCCGAACACGAGCGTCCAGAGTCCCGCACCCCACCAGGCGAGGGTCAACGTCAACGGGATGGCGATGAATGCGGCCGTCATTTCCGCCTGTGCGATCCGATCGAGCCGCAGGTCTTTGCGCAACATCGAATCCGGGACGATCCGGAGTGCCACCAACAGCATCGCGAGACTGGAGACGCGCAGCGCCGCCGTGACTCGGGGACTCTCGAACCATTGCGCGATGAAGGGGGCCGCCGCGAACAGGACCAAGTAGGCGACGCCCGTCGTGACCATCGTCAACCAAAAGCACACGCTCAGTTCGTCATCGTCCAGATCTTTGAATTGGACGATCGCGCCGCCGAGTCCCAGGTCGGCCAGCATTGTGATCGTCCCCGTCCAGATTCCGACCAACGCCATCACCCCATAATCGGTCGGGCTCAACCACCGGGCCACGAGGATGGTACTGAGGAAGGACAGGGCTTGAAGACCGCCCCGCGACCATACCATCCAGAACAGCGATCGGGCGATGCGATCCTTCATACGAGCCCACGTGCCTCGAACGACTCGGCCTGTCCGCCTCCCGACTCTATGGCCTCCACGACAGAGGCGGCAATGCTGTACCTCGGACCACGCTGGCGAGCGCCGTCGTCGAGTTCGCGATCCGCTCTCCGGCTGTCAGAGCGCTTTGCTCGGTGACCATACGCGTTCGAACTTGTGTCGAAGGAGCATCGCGAGTCCCTGGGGGTAATACCGGACCACGGTATGGAGCGCCGCGAGCGCGTTCCGGATCCGCCCCGCCCGCGCGTCGGCCACCATTTGCCACACCAGCGGCGGGCCGCACGCATCTTGGTACTGACGCACTCCTTGCCGGTACGCCTCGCTGTAGACGCGGTTGTCTTTGACGAAGGGCCACTGGTCCCGCATCACGCGAATGCCCGTGCTCAACATGACACCCCATCGTTGCGTCAGTTGGTTGGGATGCCTTCGATACTCGGCCACCACCTGGTGATGGCAATGGATCGGATAGAGCCGCGTGATCCGAAGCCATAAATCCCGGTCCTCATTGAACCGCAGATCTTCACGGAAGCCCCCGACCGCGAGCAGCGCCGTTCGCTTGACCATCACGGTGGCCGGCGGAGTAATGAAGCCGAAGCGCAACAGCGCCGCGTAGTAGTCGGGTTGATCGGAGCAGGAGTGCCGGTGCCAGGTGCCTTCCGCCCCGAACCACTGATAATCGCCACAGACCAGCGCCAGATCAGGCCGCCGTCGAAAGATCTCCAGGGCGGTTGCCACATGGTGGGGCAGGAGCCGATCGTCGGCATCGAGAAAGACCACGAAGCGCCCGCGCGACGCCCGAAGCCCGGTGTTCCGCGCCGCGGAGGGACCGCGATTCTCCGGATGGCGCAAATATCGGACGCCTTGGTACCGGGCCACCACTGCCTCCGGGTGGTCCGGCGAGCAGTCGTCCACGACCACCACATCGACATCACCATGGGTTTGCGCCAACGCGCTCTCGATGGCTTCGGCAACAAAGTGCGCCTGGTTGTAGCACGGGATGACGACACTGACGCATTCCGGCATGCCGACCCTCGTCGCGATGCCGGCAGTGTGATGATCATCGGATCGCGGCATACTGTTTCCGTATTTTCTGCTGGACGATGTCGATGAGGCCCTGCGGATACCAGCGCAGCAGGACGCGCAGCAGACGCCGTGCGCGACGCCACTCGCCGGCTTTGACCGCAGCCACCCAACTCCAACTTAACGGAGGCCCGTACATTTCTTGCCGGGCATGGAAACCCTCACGCCAGGCGCGCTCATAGTCCGCTCGCCCCTTGACGTAGGGCCACTGCGAGCGAAGCACCGTCATCGCGCTCTCCAACATGAGGTCCCACTTCTGAGACGTTTGCTCGGCATGCCGGCGGTACTCCGCGATGACCCGGTGATGGCACGAGATGGGGTAGCGCCGGGCGATGCGCAAATAGAGTTCCTGGTCTTCGGCGCTCCGCAAGGCGGTATCCCAGCCCCCCACGGCGAGGAGAATCTCACGTCGGAACATCACCACGTGCGGCGGACCGATAAAATTCCCGCGCAATAAGGTCGCATAGTGGTCCGGATTCGGCCGGCAATCATGGATGTGCCGCGTATCGCCTTCGCCAAACCACCGGTAGTCGCCGCAGACAAAGCCGGTGTCCGGATGGCGCTGCAACTCTTCCAAACATGAATTGAAATGTTCGGGGAGCAACCGGTCGTCCGCATCGAGGAACACGATGAACGTCCCTCGGCTCTCCTCGATCCCACGATTGCGTGCGGCGCACCGTTCCTGCCGCCGTTGGCGAACGTATCGGACCTCGGGATACGAGGCGCAGACCGATGACGGATCGTCCGGTGACTCATCATCGACCACCACGATCTCGTACAACGGGTACAACTGAGCGATGACGCTCTCGATTGCGTCCGCAAGGAACTTCGCCTGCTTGTAGCAGGGGATGACAACGCTGACGAGATCCAACCACTCGCCTCTTCACGTCCGCGCTCGTTTATCGTCGCACGTGCACTGCGCTAGTGTCCTGTCTCTGAAGTACGTGGAATAAGTTGTGCATTGGTGGTGTCCT
>NZ_CEFZSK010000016.1:0-63647 GCF_979581665.1 Nitrospira sp. Vd2
TTCAGAGACAGGACACTAGCAGGATGTTGAAAAAGGCCGCCAGCTTCGTTCTCGCTTCATTCGGACGCTCAACGTATCGAACTGAGTACGCCTCGCCTCCTCATTCGCTGCGGCGTTGCCGAACGACCTTTTTGAACATCCTGCGATGCTCTTTCTGCTCATGTTGCACCTTGAAGTCTTGTTGCTTCCGGCGCCGGGCTATCGTTTTTCAACAGCCTGCTATCCCTTCTGATTGTTCGTCAGGACCTTCACGATGCGGTACGCCCGGTTGCCTTTGAGTACGCCGGGGGTTCCGAGAAATTTCGGGAGACCTTCAACAGACGACGCCATGAGATCGCCGGGACTTTGATCGAGCACGATCACATCGCCCGGGCTGAAGTTCAGGACGTCTTTGACGCGCATCGTCGAGGTGCCGAGTTCCACCTTGATTTCGACGGGACAATCTTGGAGCGCCTCACGAAAGCGCCCGCCCCACCCGCTGTCTTCTTCGAGTTGATCGGAGAAGAATCCGGCGTACAATTTTTCCTTAATCGGTTCGATCATGGCGTACGGATAGACGACGAAGAGATCATGGCCGGAATCGCCGAAATCAACGCGAAACAAGACGGCCATCACGATCTCGGGAATCGAGACGACCATGGCGAATTGCGGATTGCTTTCCGAGCGCAGGTATTGAACCTTGGACGGGATGACGGCCTGCCAGGCTTTTTGCAAATCCTGTAGCGACCGGTCGACCATCGTTCTGATGATTCGTTGCTGAATCGCCGTGAAGTCCCGGCCCTCGGGCTTCACGTGTGTCTGGCAGCTCCCGCCGAAAAAGTGATCGACCAGCAGATAGACGAGGACGGCGTTCATCGTCAGCAGACCATGTCCCCTCAAGGGATCGATGCGGAACACGCTGAGCGACGAGGGGATCGGCACCTTTTTCAAGAAGTCCCCGAACTTCATGATCTGGGTCGACACGACGCTCACCTCGACGGACTTTCGAAGGGCCGTCGACCAGGACACGGATTGCAGGCGGCTGAAGCGGTCATTGATCATCTCGAAGGTCGGCATGCGACCACGGATGATCCGCTCTTGAGACCCGAGATCGTACTGCCGGATGCCGTCCTGCGGCTCTTCCTTTGGTGTCGTATCGACGTCGCCGCCGACCACTCCACGGAGCAGCGCGTCGACTTCTTCTTGAGAGAGGACTTTGTCAGCCATGGGATTAACCGACAAACAGTGCTGGGTGCTGGGTGCTGAGTGCTGGGTAACTGATAGCGAAGAGGAAAATTTCCATCGCTGGATGTCGGAAACGATTCGCCACTTCTTTGCCTTTACTCATCACTCAGCACTCACGACTCAGCACTTGTTCATTGCACGACGAATTCCGTGAAGTACGCGGACCGCACGCCGCCTTTCGGCAACAACGAGTTCACGCGCTGGGTGATTTCTTCGCGTAATTGGAACTTGCCTTGCGGTGTGCGGAGACTTGCGGCGTCCTTACTGGTAAGCAGAATCAGGACGGCATCGCGCACGTGAGGTACCCGAGCCGCGAGTTCGGCGCCCGCATCGGCGCGGTCCAGTTCGAGCTTGATCGTGATCTTGAGGTAACGGGATTCAGGCGCGTCGGCGAGATTCACGATGAAAGGATCGAGGTCGTAGATCACGCCGGGCCCGGCCGCCGCCGTAGAGGCCGCCGTTTTCGCAGTCGGCTCACCATGTTTGTCGGGGGCGAGAGTCGACACCTCTGCCGTCGGCTCTGTCTTGTCCTTTCCGGTGAACTTGAAAAAGGCGACCGTCCCCGCCAACCCAACCAGCAGCGTGACGACCGCGATCAGGATCACGACTTTAATCGGCATGCCGGGCGCCGGGACGATGATTTTCTCTTCAGTAGCTTCGGCCATAGATCACCTTTCAGTGTTTGACGTTCGGGGCGGATCAAGCAATGGATGTGCCATGCTCCGCTTAAAGGATCACGAAAGGAAGCTGCACCAATTCGGTAACTTCTGAAGCATACGTCCTGCGAGCGCAATGAGCATCGGCAAATCTGACGGCTGAGCGATTGACGGCGTCAGAATCGTGACGGAGGGCAGCGATGAAAGCGATCGTGTGATAGACACCGAGGACGAGAGAGTGATTCACGGACGAGGGCGGTGAGGATTCGCCGCAGCCAGGGAGGACGAGAAGGAAGATGACAATTCGGAACGAAGGGGGGCGTAGCGGTCAGCGGCAGCGCTCCTGCTGCCGCTGACCGCTCTCCCTCTTTGATTCAATTATCGCTTGAGGTTGACCAAATCCTGCAACATCTCGTCACTGGTCGTGATCGCACGCGAGTTGGCTTGGAAGGCGCGTTGCGTGATGATCATATCGACGAACTCCTTGCCAAGGTCGACGTTGGATTGCTCCAGCGCGCCCGAGATAATGCGCCCCAGCCCGTTGCTCTGCGGCGTGCCCACGACCGGCGTGCCGCTGTCCGTGCTGGCGGTGAACAGATTATCACCGACTCGGACAAGACCTTGCGGGTTGGTAAAGCGGTTCAGCACGACTTGGGCCAGCACCCGAGTCTGACCGTTCGTGAACTGGGCGACAATTTGACCTTTGGGATCCACCGTCATGCGCTGCAACGACCCCGACGCATAGCCATCCTGCGTTTGATCCAGCAGCGTGGACGGCGAGCCGAACTGCGTCATGTTGGTAAAGTCAACTGTGACCGTCTGCGGTGTGACCGCTCCGCCGCCGACCGCGAGCGACAACGCTTGCGTGCCGCCCGCCGATAAGGCGCCGGCCGAGGTAAAGGCCAAGTTCGTCCCCGCGGTCGCCGCCCCGCCGTCGACTTGGTACTCCAGATTCCACGTGTTGGCGGTGGACGTCTTGATGAAATAGAACTGCAGCGAGTGAGGACTGCCGAGCGAATCATAGAACGTCATGCCGGTTGAAAAGTTGTATGACGTCGGATCGGTGACGCTAAAGGCAGCCGACGGCACCGTGGCCGTTGCATCGAGGTTCGCTTTCACCATGGCTCCCGCTGTGGCTTGCGGCGCGCTGTTCGTGCTGGTCAGCGTGATCGCGCCGATGGTACCCGTAATCACACCGGCCGCATTGGCCTGATAGCCTTGAAGCAGATGCCCGGTTGGATCGACGACTTCGCCGACTTTATTGAGCTGAAACTGCCCGGCCCGTGTGTAAAAGTTCGCACCGCTCACATCCTGCAACTGATAGAAGCCTTCGCCGTCGATCGCCAAATCCAGCGTGTTGCCGGTCGTGGTCAACGACCCTTGGTTGAAATTGCCCTGGACCTCGTTCAGATACACGCCGAGCCCGACTTGCTGTGAGTTGGCAAGATTCGCGGAGATCAATTCGGCGAATGACGCGCGGCTCGACTTAAAGCCGATCGTTCCGACATTGGCGACATTGTTGCCGATGACGCCCAACGCATTGCCGTACGCGCTCAAGCCGCTGACGGCCGTAAACATCGAGGTCAGAATGCCCATGGGTCTCCTCCTTCGTGTTCTGTGATCGCGTGGCTTATCCGTGGGTGCCGGTCTGCGATGACGGGGTGGCCGCCGGGGCCGGCGTTCGGTCCACCAGCGTCTGCACCAAGCTCACCAGCTTGGTCAATTGTTCGACCTGACTGAACATCGCCGACTGCATGATGAACGCATCGTTGTCGGTCGGCTTCAACGGATCCTGATTTTGCAGTTGGGTCACGAGCAGCTTCAGAAAGTCGTCCTTGCCGAGCTGGTCATTGGTCTGGTCATTGGTATTGTTGGATACGCCTTGCGGCGTCGTCGCACTTGCTGCCAGAATGTCGCCGATTCCGATGCTGGCCATGGTTACTCCCTCCTGATTGGTCGGGACTACACGAACACACTGAGCCGCCGATCATCCCAGTGTTGGTCGCGTTCAGTGGCTGTGGGTATATCCCCGTCGCGATTCTCCGCAGCCTGTCGGGGATAGACATCGCGCTGTGCAGCGGTCCATTCCCAATCCGGCCGCTCGCGCCCCTGCCCTTGCACCTCGACCTGAAATCCGCCGATTCCCAGCCCGTGAGCTTGCAGGCCGCTTTCGAGTTTCGCGTAGTTTCTCGCGAGAAAATCTTGGACCTCCGGGCGCTCGGCGACCACGCTGGCATGGATCGTATGGTCGGCCAAGGTCACGTGAAGCCGTACCCGCCCCACATCGGTTGGTTGCACATCCAAGCGCACGGTGGTGATCGGCGTACCGGATGGCTGCGGTGGAACCTCTCGAACATTTGTCGGTGCCGACATCCGCTGGACTGCCCCATCGGCACGAAGCGGCGATGAGTCCGCCGTCGCCTGGAGGTGCGTCAATTGGCTTCCTTCTTCCTTGCGCTGTGAGGTGAAGAGCGGCTCGTTCCGGCCTTCGACCTGGCCAACTTCCGCCTCTCCCTTCAACATCTTCACGACGGCACCGTCACCGATCGTGCCCGGGGTATCAGTGGAGGCGGGACCCGCATCAGCGAGACGAGACGCGCGGCCTATTCCGTCATCGACTGGAATGCTTTCCTCCACCATCGCGCGAGTGCCGGCGGTCGCTGTCCTTGCAGTCGGCCGCTCCGGCTCCTGCTGAATGAGGATCGGTGCCAGGCCGCCCGTCTTCGGATCGTTACCTGTGTCAACCTTGCTCTGACAGCCGCTGGGATTTGAAGCAAGTTTCGTTTCAGTCGGCGCAGGCATTGTCGGGATCTCGCTCGAGCTGCCTCCTCCTGTGACCGGTCGTTCCATGCGCAATGCCGATTGTGCAGCTTTCAGCTTCTCGGCCAGCGCGGACGCAAGCTCACGTGCGCCGATCTCGCCGGGCTTCCCTTCCATGACCTGAAGTCGATCAGCAGCTAGACCAGCACTTGAGGCAACCATCCCTAACACTTCGAGCTGATGCAACAAAGCAGCAACACTGTTCGCGCCAGCAGTCCCTTCGTCGGACGGCTTGTTGTCGGTCGCATTTGCTTCTGCTTCTGGGTCCGGCCCAGTCACTTCCACTTGCCCTGCTTGTTGCCCGTTCAGCCCCAGCGCGAGCAATTGAAGCAGTTGCTGAAACGCGGCGGCGTCACCCGAGAGTGCCGGAATCTTTAGGTCCGGCTGTACGCCGACGTCGAGTTGAGGGATCGCTGGAACGACTGTAGGCACGCCGAGGGATTACTCAAGGACCATGCCAGTCCTCGGTACGGGCGGCCGTTGTGATATCAAGGCCTTGCTCGGCCATGTCTTCCGGCGTTGGCAATTGTTGCCGATGGGCTCGGCAAAATCGAGGCGAGGGTACAAGAGGGTACGCGCTATCGTGCCGCCTGACGAATGAACGAAGAAGAACCGCCAAGAAGCTGCTCGGTCAGTTTGGCGGCCTTCTCAGGCTTCATTTGGGAAAGAATCGCGCCGGCGGTTTTCCCCTTCAGTGACCGCAGAACCTGTAACGATTTTTCCATCGGCATCTTTTCCAGTCGCGCCGCCGCTTCTTCCGCCGGCATCGCTTCATAGATGGTCGCGACTTGCTGGATCGTCGTCTTCACCGTCGATTCGTTCGTCTCAGCTTTCGTCTTTTTCCCCTGCTGCCGGCTTGCCTCCGCCGCCTTGACCAACTGTTCGTGGCGCGAGACGATCTGCTGGATTTCGTCCCGCAGAGCCTGTAACCGTGCTTCTCCAATCCGAACCGCTTCTTCTCGTCGCTCGACCGCACGTTGCCGTTGGTTCAACATCTCGAGGACTTCTTGCGGCACATCCAAAGCCGGACCGTGTCGCCGCTCCTCCCCGGCTCGAACAGGGGATAGCGTCTCTGCAGCTTCCTGCTGAACGATCGACGACTCCTCAGGTCGTGGGCCGGCGCCTGCCGCTCCAAAAAAGGCGGCCATGAGGCTCCCGACGACGACCAGCCCTCCCATCAGCCAGATCGCGTAGGAGAACCGGACCATCATTGACGATATTCGGGGCAGCCCTCGAGCGGAATCGGATGTCGGCATGAATTCGGCGCACTCACTATAACCGTCACCCCGGGTCGCCATGGAGGTCTCCGCGTCGACTCCGCAAAAATCGGATCTGAGCCGCCTCATCGATAGCCTGTTGCTCCCGCCTGAGGAGGAGCAGCCGCCGTCTGAGCGCGTACCGGTGCTCGAGGCGTTCGAGCTTCTGGCGCTCCCGTCCGGCCTCGAGCACGACCTCGCGCTGCACTTCCCATCGCAGCCGAGTTGCATCAGCGGTGGCCATCGCGCTCCGAAGTTGATCTTCACACGCGACCACCTCGGCGTACCAGGCCTCGACTTCGACCGCCAATACTCCGCGATCCATCGCCGCCCTGTGCTCATCCACGAGCCTCTGAACCCTATCAGCCAGTGAATGTGTGCGCCCGACAAGATCGTGCAGTTCAGCCTCGAGCTGCATCAGCTCGGCCTTGACGATCTCTTCTTGCTGGAGACGATACTCCTTCAAGCGCAGGAGGTTCACCGCGCACCTTCGGCAAGGGTGATGAGGCGAGACACCGATTCGGGCAGGCCCGCGTACTCTCCCGCCTCCTGTTTAAGGTAGCTTTCGATCGCATCGATCGCCTTGACTGCGCGGTCCAACCGCGGATTCGCCCCGGTCTTATACGCGCCGAGGCTGATGAGATCCTCGCTCCGGCGGTAGGTCGCGAGCAACTCGACCACCGCTCGCGCGGCCGCATGGTGCTGCGGCGTCACGACATCGCGCATGACGCGGCTTGTGCTCTGCAAGACGTCGATCGCCGGGAAATGATTCCGCGCGACCAAATCGCGCGACAGCACAATATGCCCGTCCAAAATCGCCCGGGCCGAATCGGCAATGGGATCCGAGAGGTCGTCACCCTCCACCAGCACGGTGTAGATGCCGGTGATCGAACCGGCGCCGTCGCAGGTCCCGACCCGCTCGAGCAATTTCGGCAACAGGGTAAAGACCGACGGCGTGTAGCCTTTCGTGGTCGGCGGCTCGCCGATCGCAAGGCCCACCTCGCGTTGGCCATGTGCAAACCGGGTCAGCGAATCCATGAGCAGCAGGACGTTCTTCCCGCGATCGCGGAAATACTCGGCGATCGCCGTCGCGACGAAGGCGCCGCGGATGCGAACCAGCGGCGGCTGATCGGAGGTCGCGGCAATGACGACCGATCGCGCCCGTGCGTCGGAGGTCAGATCGCGTTCGAGAAATTCCTTGACCTCGCGGCCGCGCTCGCCGATGAGCGCAATGACATTCACATCGGCGGCCGTGTTTCGACTGATCATCCCGAGCAGGATGCTCTTGCCGACGCCGGACCCGGCGAAGATGCCGATCTTCTGGCCGATGCCGCAGGTCAACAAGCTGTTGATGGCGCGGACCCCGACGTCGAACGGCTGGGTAATGCGCCGCCGCCGAAGGGGATTCAGCGGTTCACTATACAGCGGATAGACCGTCTCTCCTCCAACTGCCCCGCGCCCATCGAGCGGCTCACCGAGCCCGTCGAGAATCCGACCAAGGAGATCTTGACCGACCCGTACGGATGCCTGACGCCCGGTCATCGTCAAACGGCTGCTCGAGCCGATCCCGCGCATCTCGCCGAGCGGCATCAACAACAACCGTTCGCCGCGAAATCCGACCACTTCCGCCGGCACGCGCCCTTGGCCATCCTCTCGAACGACCTCGCCCATGTCGCCAATCGCCGTGACTGGGCCATAGCCTTCGATCACCGTCCCGATCGCCTGCGCCACGCGCCCTTGAACAGCGATCGGATCGATTCGTTCCAGGAGATCAGCCGGCTTCACGACTGCGCCCTTTCACGGCCTGGCCGATCCGACTGAGCTTCGCTTCGATCGTCGCGTCGACGAACCGGACCGGAGTTTCAATGAAGCAGCCTCCCCGGGAAATCGTCGGATCGGGCTCGATCTTGAGCGAGACCGGTTTCTCGAAGGCGGCGGTCAAGGTGGGTCTTGCACCTTCGAGAATCGGAACGTCATCGGGGTGGACGCGAACGATGACCGCTTGGCTGTCCGGTACGCGCGCGAGCGCTTCCCGCACGTCGGCGACTGCGAAATCAGGGGTCGCCTCGACGACGTGACGAACGAGTTTCGCGGCGATGGCGACCGCCAGGTCGGCGATCTCATCCGCGGCTCCTTCAAGCATCGCGTGTCGAGCCCGATCGAATTCCCGAGCAGCGGCCCCGAGCATGGCAAGCTGCCGATCCAGACCCTGGCCGGCCTGCTCGCGCGCGCGGCGTTCCCCGTCGGCCACGCCTCGTTGATACGCCGCCTCGGCCACAGCCGTGTCCGTACTGCCGGCGTTGCGCACCGGCGACCGTCCTTCCTGAAGGTGCTCGAGCGTAAAATCTTGCAGCCGCACTCCCCCGCCGCGTAAGGCCGCCTGCTTCAGTAAGCCGTTTTCACTTCGGAGCCGTTGCATCTCGATGACGCGCTTGAGGACATGGAGGACGTGATCGGGGTCCAGCGGCTTGACCAAGAGGTCGAGGGCGCCGCTCTTCATCGCCTTGACCGCCACATCAACCGTTCCGTACCCCGTCATGACGAGCCCGATGATCCGCGCGTCGTACTGTCGAATCTGCTCGAGCAAGGCAATGCCGTCCGCGTCCGTCAATTTGAAGTCGGTCAGCACGATCTGAACCGGCGCCCGCTTGATCGCGGCCAACGCCTCGGCACCTGTCGCAGCCTCCGTCACCGAAAACCCGTGAGCCGTGAGCGTCTCGGACAACAAGGCCCGAATCGGCGCCTCGTCGTCCACGATGAGGACACGAGTGGGTGAAGGCGTCCAGGGATCTCCGGACGCGGGGAAGACGGCGGCCGACTGCGCAGCCGAAGCGGTCGCGGACGGCGCGGCTCGATCGGTCATACCATGACCTCACCTGCGCCGCCGACGACGATCCGACCTTCTTCCTCCAGTCGCCGGCACACCTTGAGGATATTCTGTTGCGCCCGCTCCGCGTCGCTGAGTTTGACCGGGCCGCGCGCTTCCATATCTTCCTTGAGCATCGCAGCGGCGCGGCTCGACATGTTCTTGAGGAACTTGTCGACGACATCGGGATTCGCCGCTTTGAGTGCGAGCGGCAGCTCTTCCTTGCTCACTTCCTTGAGCAGTTCTTGGATACCGCGGTCGTCGATCTTGATCAGGTCGTCGAAGACGAACATGAGGGAGCGGATTTGATCGGCCAAGGCGGAGTCCCGCTCGGCCAACTTGGACATGATCGAGGTTTCGGTATTCTTGTCCATGCGCGTCAAGATTTCGGCCATCACCTTCGCGCCGCCGATCGTGAGCGATCGGGGTCCGCTGCTGCCCCGCAACGCGTCTTGCAGCGCATCGCTCAAATGTTGCAGCATCTCGGGCTGCACTTCCTCCATCGTGGCCAGCCGTAGCGAAACATCGGCGCGTAAGGCATCGGGGAGCGCGGCGAGCACTTGACTCCCCTGTTCGGCGTCGAGATGTGCGAGGACGACGGCGATGGTTTGTGGATGTTCGACCTTGACGATTTGCGAGACGGCCCGCGGGTCGAGCCATTTCAATGTCTCGAGACCCGGATAGGTCATCGAGGTAAAGGACTCCATGATGTGCGCGGCTTTCTCATGACCGAGCGCCTTACTCAAGATCGTCTTGATGTATTCCCGTCCTTCGAACCCGATGCTCCCTTGGCTCGCGGCGGCGTGGAACTCATTCATCACCTCGCTTTCCTGTTCGCGCGAGATGTTTGACAGCTCGGACATATAGACCCCGACCTTGCGGATGTCCTTCGGCTCAAGATGTCGCATGACGGCGGCCGCGGCATCCTCGCCGATGGCCCGCAGCAGAATGGCCGCCTTTTCTTCACCGCTCAACTTGCTCGCCACGTGAGCCTCACGAACCGGACTTCAGCCACTGTTTGACCACGAGTGCAGTGGATTCGGGGTCCGATTTCGCAAATTCGAGCGCTCGTGTTTGGGAGACGCCGGCTAATTCCGCTTGTGCAAAGGCGGCCCCGGCACTTGCGCCTTGTGGCTGTATTGAGGGCGGTCCCGGCGCCGTCAGGGCGGCAACCAACGGCCGGACGACAAAGAGAAGGATCAACAGGAACAGGAGCCCGCCGACGCCGTAGCGGATATACGGTTGCCACTTGGCCGTCGCCGGCGGCTCTTCCGCCGATGCCCCGGCACCCGGCTCTGCTTCGAATCCAAACTGGACATTGACCACTTCGACTTCATCTTGCCGATCGGCCGAATAGCCCATTGCCTTCTTGACGATCTCCTCGATTCGTTTCATATCGGCCTCGGAACGCGGGATGTATTTGCGCGGGACATCCGCCGCCTCGCCTTCCTTCGGCGCTTCATAGGTGCCGTCGACGAGCACCGCGACTGAAAGCTTCTTGATCGTGCCGGTGGGCTCGATGATTTTCGAGACCGTTCGGCTGATCTCGTAATTGACGACTTCGTTCTTGTTGACGTTGCTCGTGCTGCTCGTCTGGGTCGGCTCTTGGGCCTCCCCGGGCGGGACGTTGGAGGCAACGCCCGGCACTCCGCCCGATACCCCGTTGGTGCCGGTCGACTTTTCCTGGCTGCGCTGCTCGCTGCGAGCGACTTGCCCGTTCGGATCGTACCGCTCTTCCGTCATCTCGACCTGACGGAAATCGAGAAGGCTCGAGACACGGACGACGGCCTTGTTGATGCCGACGATGCGCTCCAGCATCGTTTGGATTCGCGTTTCGATGTCCTTCTCCAGCGACCGTTGATACTCGAGCTGCGAGCCGGTCAGCCGTGTTGGCCCATCACCAGATCCATCGGACAACAGTCGCCCATGGCCATCGACAACGGTCACATCGTTCGGCTGCAATCCCTCGACGCTGCTCGCGACGAGGTGCACGATTCCCTGGACCTGCCCCTTGGTGAGTCCGCTGCTTCCCCGCATCGACAACACGACGGACGCACGCGGTCGATCCTGCTCATTGCTGAACAACCGGCGCTCGGGAACGGCCAGATGCACGCGCGCTCGGGCAACCTCGGGCATCTGGGCGATCGTTCGCGCCAATTCACCTTGCAGCGCCCGCCGATAGTTGAGCTTCTGCACGAATTCCGACATCCCGAGCGTCGACCGATCGAAGATCTCAAACCCCACGCCGCCGCCGTGTGGCAGCCCCTGTCCGGCGAGCAGCAAGCGGAGATCGTGGACTTGCGCATCCGGCACCAAGATCGATGTACCGCCGGCCGCGACTTGGTACGGGACTTTACTTTCTTTCAGTTTCTCGACGATCGCCCCGGCATCTTCCGGAGCCAGATTCGCGAAGAGCACCTGCATCTCGGGCTGCTGTGTCCAGAGCGCCACGCCGACCAACGCCGCGACCGTCGCCGCCAGCGCGATCACGATGCCGAGCCTTCGGACGACAGGCAGTGTCTGGAATTTGCTAAGCATAGTTTTGAGCGGCTTTACTCCAAGCGCCGCGGCGGACCGTCAGGCGACGTTGAAGCGCAAAGCGATGCGAGAACACGGCCGGCGGCCTTTTTCAACATCCTCACACCTGCATCCTCTGGATCTCTTCATACGCCGACACGAGCTTGTTGCGAACTTGCATCATCAGTTGGAAGGACACGTCGGCCTTCTGGAGCGCGATCATCATTTGATGGACGTTCTGGCTTTCACCAGCGACGAACTTGTCCACCGTCCGGCTGGCCGTCAGTTGCGCCTCATTGACTTGCGCAATCGCCTCTTTCAACGATCCGGCAAAACTCGCGCCCGAGGCTGCGGCCGCCCCACCAGCAGAGGAGACCAGGGCATCACCGCCAGCGGACCGGACCGATTTGATCGTCATGTCATCCATGGGCTACTCCTAGCGACCGATATCCAACGCGCGATTCCACATCGCACGGGTGGCGTTGATTGCCTGGACGTTGGCTTCAAAGGCGCGCGACGCCGCGATCATGTTCGTCATCTCTTCCATCACGTTGACGTTCGGCATGACGACATAGCCCTTGGCATCCGCGTCGGGATGCTTGGGGTCGTAGACAGCCTGTCCTGGCTTGTGATCGACGACGACCCTGGCGACCTTCACGCCTTCGAGGCCTTCCCGCTCCAATCGCCGTGAGGAGAGTCTGAGTGCCTGCTGGAATGTTGAGGGGACGGGGCTGCTCTGGAACACGACGTCTCGTCGCCGATATGGACCGCCTTCGGCGGACCGGGTTGACTGCGCATTCGCAAGATTGCTCGCGATTACGTTGAGGCGACGGCGTTGCGCATCGAGCGCCGTCGCCGAGATCGCAAAGGTATCGTTCAGATCCATGGGACCTCCGTTTCCGGTATGAGGGTAGAGCGGTCAGGTGTCATCTCGCGTCCCGGATGGCACTGAGCAGTTGTCGGAGCCGCATCGCCACGACGGTTGCTTGGGTGTTGTACTGCATGGCGTTGTCGCTCAATTTCGCCATTTCGAGGTCAAGGTTCACCGAGTTTGCGTCCAACGGTAAATCGTGCGCGGGTACCTCGGTGACTCGTCCCGTCGCCTGACGCGCGAGGTCGCTGAGCACCGTCAGGTGGCGATGGTGTGTCGTGCGCACCGACACGGTGGAGGCTGGCCGCGCGGCAGCCGAGAGCGCGTCACGAAAGGACAGCTCTTTGGCCCGGTACCCGGGCGTTTCCTCGTTCGCGATATTCGAGGCGATGACCTGTTGCCTGGCACCGCGCAAGTCCAGTGCCCGCTCGAGCAATCCCATGGTGCGGTCGAAGATCGTCATGGTTTCTCCCGTTGAACTGGGCAAATTTTACCGACCCGTGCAGTGTGGATCATTTACCGGTCGGCCTGCTCGTTCACGCTCGCGATCGATCCACCCTGCCCCAATTGCCGGTATTCGCGGAGCTTATTTCGGAGCGTCCGGATACTGATGCCCAGCGCCTTGGCCGCATGCGTGCGGTTGCCGTTGAGCCGCTCCAGCGTCTTCATTATCAATTCCCGTTCCATTTCCCACAGCGACCCGCTTCCAGAGACTGGGACCGCCGCCGAGGCGGCTGCCGGTGTGCCGCTGCGCAGATCCTCGGTGGGGAGGTGCTCGGGGGCGATGATTCCTTCTGTCGCAAGCAAAACCGCGCGCTCCACCGCATTCTCTAGTTCGCGAACATTCCCCTTCCACGGCCGCTGCTCCAGCACTGCCAGGGCCGAGTCCGATAATTTCGGAACGGCACAACCGTTGCGCGCGGCGGTCACCCGGAGAAAATGTTTGGCTAGGACAACGATATCCCGGGGGCGTTCGCGAAGCGGCGGCAAGGTAATCGGAAACACGTTAAGTCGGTAGTACAGATCCTCGCGAAACCGTCCCTGCTCGACCTCCTGACGCAAGGACCGATTCGTCGTCGCGATCACCCGAATGTTGACGTGAATCGGCTCACGCCCCCCGATGCGGTCGACCTCACGCTCTTGCAACACGCGGAGGAGCTTCGCCTGCAAACTCAGGTTCATCTCCCCGATTTCATCCAACAGCAGCGTGCCGTGGTGCGCCATCTCGAACTTCCCGATCTTCCGCACAAGGGCGCCGGTGAACGCGCCGCGTTCATGACCGAACAGCTCGCTCTCCAACAGCCCATCCGGCAGCGCCGCGCAATTCACGGCAATGAACGGCCGGTGCGCGCGCGGGCTGCGGCTGTGGATGAACCGTGCGAGCAGTTCTTTTCCTGTTCCGCTTTCCCCTTGGATCAACACGGTCGCCTGGCTCGCCGCCACGCCTTCGGCCATCGACAACACCCGCACCATCGCAGGATCCTCCCCGAGGATCGGACGGCTGACCGTTCCCTGCGACTCGGACCCGTCGCCGGAACTCGGCGCATTGGCCTCCAATTGCCCGAGCATCTGCTCCAGATGGTCGGTGGCAAACGGCTTCAAGAGGTAGTCGCTGGCGCCATGCTTCATCGCCTCCACGGCGGTCTCCACGGTGCCATAGGCCGTCATCACGACCACGAACGTCTGCGGGGAACGCTTCTTGATCTCCTTCACGAGGTCGAGACCGCCCAGCCGGGGCATTTTCAGATCGGTCAACACCAGCCAAGGCTTTGCGGCAGCAATCTGATCGAGTGCGTCCTGGCCGTTCGCGGCCTGAACGACGCCATAGCCGCTCCGCCGCAGCGATTCCGTTAACGCCACCCGCATAGAGGGCTCATCATCCACGACCAAGACGGCGCGGCTGTCAGTGGGTGGGTGTTCAGTGGCCCGGCTGGACAACACTGCGTTCATCGATCTTCCTCCTCAGTCAGCCTCGCGCAGCCCGGCAGGTCCGCCGTCTCGAGTCGACGTGGATGGGGACCGGCCGGAAACAACAGCGTCACGATCGTTCCACGACCGACTTTGCTCTCAACCGTAATCTGGCCGCCATGCGCGTCGACAATTCCATGCACAATCGCCAAGCCGAGGCCCGTGCCTTCCTCTCGAGTGGTGAAGAACGGGTCGAACACGCGCGAGAGGTGCACCTCGTCTATCCCGACACCCGTATCCGACACGGTGATTTGGATATGCCCCGGCCCGTCGGATTTCGGGCTCTGCCGTGCCGCGTTTACCGAAAGCCGCCCGCCCGTTGGCATCGCCTGAGCCGCGTTGAGAAACAGATTGAGCAAGGCTTGTTGGAGTTGACCGGGGTCACACCACAACTCCAATCGCTCCTCGATCGCGATCTCGGTCTGAATGCCGGCCCGTTCGATTTCATGGGCGGCCAACGTCAATGCCTGCCGCACGACCGGCTCGACGGCATGCCCTTGCGTCCGAGAGCAATCCGGCTTGGCGTAGGCGAGAAGATTGGCGAGCAAGCGGTCCATCGATTGCACGGCCACGGAAATGTGTTCGGCATATCGCCGCCGGACAGGATCGTTGGCCAAATCGCGTCGCAGCATCGAGGCGAACAATTCGACGCTTCCGAGCGGATTACGGATCTCATGGGCGATTCGTCCGACCATTTCACCCATCCCGGCCAGTCGGTCGCGTCGTTGCACCTGTTGCTCGAGACGGCGAACGATGGACACGTCGTGCAAGAGCAGAATGTCCCCCGTTGTTGCGCCTTCGGCGTTCTTGAGCACGGTACGCGAGACGGCGAGCGGCGCGCCAAGGGGAGACATGACGGGATACGTCTCGATGTCGAGTTTAAGGGCGGCGAGAAGGCTCCAGAGTACCTGTCCGATCATGTCCTGGCGTGCGACACCGAGGAGCTGTTCAGCCGCCTGATTGGCGCGAATGATGATGTCGCCGGGCCCGGTCACTAGCACGCCGGTCGCGAGCGACTCCAAAATCGCCGCGAGGTGCGCCTTGATGTCCTCGTTCTCTTTGAGCTGCTCGCGCAGGGCCTCATTCGTCGCCGCTAGTTCAAGATCGAGCTGTGCGACCCGGGCGGTCAGCGCCCGGTACGATTCTTGGAGGCTTTCCGCCGCCTGATCGAAGCTCCGAAAGGCATCATGCAGCAGATCGAGGCCCATGTTGCTCGCCTGAATCCCTTCCGGCATCTCAGCCTCCCGCCGGGTCGGCGTTTCGTGGCACATGAAGAAGTACGTCAGCCACTCGCGCCAGAAAATCATCGCCGCTCGCGTCGCGCGACCGCCGCGCAATGTCACGCGCGTCCTTTCGCCGGGTGGCCGCGCTGAGCCGAACCATCTGCACGGCCGCCCATTCAGCTTCCGTAGTCGAGCCATTGAAAAGCCGCTGATACTGATTGAAGGCCGGTTGGAGCTCGCCCGCGGCCGCCAGGGCGTCGGCATAGCGAAGTCGAGCGTTACCCGGTAACCCGCCGCGCTGCTCGGCCTCGGTGAACGCCTGGAGCGCCTGCCGCATGTTCCCTTGATTTGCATGCGCCTCTGCCAACAATGTGAGCAAGACCTTTCGGTCCGGGTGATGTCCGTCCTTCACGACTCGAAGCCACTGGCTCGCGATCCGAATGACGCTCTTGTCATCGCCCAGCCGATGCAACGTTGTCGCGAGCTGCTTCAGCGCCTCGGGTTTTCCCGGCGCACCGGGGTACTGCAGCAGATAGCGCTCAAAGACGCGGCGCGCTGCGGGAAGGTCGGCTTGGTCGATGTATGCGAGGCCGAGCCCCAGCAACGCCTGTTGATGGACGGCATCGGATGCATCGTCATGGATCAACGATTGATAGAGCTTCACGGCCTGAGGCGCAAAGCCGCTCCGGCGGTGGACGTCGGCAATCTGCAGGAGTGCCTGGGTTCCTGCATAGAGGTGCTCCGCATACCGACCGTGGCGATAAAACAGGCTCATGGCGGCGACATCATCATGCACGCGAAGCGCTGCGGTCATCCACGGCCCAAGGAGCGACACCAGTCGCTGCCCGCCAGCAACCGGCCACGGGTCCTCGCTCGCTGGCACTCGCCGATCGCTCAGCTCCTGAAATACAGCCACGGCCTCATGCGGCTGTCCCAGTGATTGAAAGAGCTCACCGAGGTGAAACAGGGCCTCGCTTCCTACTTCGTCCCGTGGGTGCGCTTTGGCTAACCCTCGCAACGTCTCCATCTGCTCGTGGGCGTCGATCGGCACGCGAGGAGCGATCTCGAACTCGTGCTCGAGATACGTACTGAGGGGATGCGCGCGCCCACGCACCATGATGTCGCGGCCCAGCTCGGCCAGCCGCATGGCGGCCTGCGCGGCCGTCGTCGTCTCAGGGAACCTTTCGATGATGGCAGCGTAGAGCAGTCGCGCACTCGTAAGCTGCCCCTCCTGTCTCCAACGATCCGCAACGCGCATTAATGCCACGGCCGATTCCAACAAGGTGGGATGCAGATTGTAGAAAGCAAGATAAAGGGCCCTCGCATCGGCCCATTGACCGCGTTGACTTTTGATCACCGCCAATGCCCACATCGATTGGGGCCGTTGCCGAAACGCCGTTGGCCATTGCCGCCGGCCGTCCTCATACACCGTCAATGCGTGGTCCGTCCGCTGTTCGGCGTACAGGGAATCGGCCAGCGCGAAGGTCGCAGGTGCCAGCAGCCGACCGTCATCGGTCGATGTGATGATGCTCCGAAGGCTTGCCTCGGCATCTTTCCATTGCGATTTCCGCATCAATACGATTCCGAGGCCGAGCAGCGCACGAGCGCGGTCCCACTCACCGGCGGAAGCCGCATGCTCATACGCAGCCTTGGCTTCTACCAGCCATCCCGCCTCAGCATACAAGTCGGCAATACGCCACCGCGCGCGAGCGGCGTTGTTGGATGATGGATCGTCTCGAATCAGGGAGCGGTACTGTTCGACGGCCAGGCTTCGATCGTGATCGGTGCCCCTGCGCGCCGTGATCTCGGCAAGAAACGCCCGGCAAGCGGTACGGAGCGGGCTGCCGGGGAATTCGTCAATGATCTTTCGGAATCCTTCCTCCGAAGCTCGGAGGTCATCCGCTCGGTACGCGTCGACAGATTGCTGGAAAAGCACACCTTCCGGGCCGCGGATACCCTCAGGATAACGCGGGCCGTCGTCCGGCAAGAGCGCCGGGGATGGAAGGGAACGGACCACGGCATCGCGCATCACTTCCGTGCGGCTCGAATCGATCACCGGCGTGCCTGACGCTGGAGCCATGGCGGGAAGCACCAGGGCAACGAGGAAGCAACAGGCGGCGGCGCTCATTAGCATGACGACGGCTTTCAGCAAGTCTCGTGCCGCCAGGTCTGATGGTTGAGGTCTATGGTTGGGGTCTATGGAAGTCGCAGATATTTCACAAATTGATGGGGCGGCAGCGGGAGGGAATCACGACAACCGTCAAACAAACGACGAGCAGCGTGTGAGGGCAGTCAAATCCTTGACGAGGAGGGCGTGTCAGAAGGGTAGAGCTCGCCCTGCAGCTTGGCATCGAGCCCTTTGCGCTTCATCTTTTCGACAAGGGTCGTTCGATTGACATGCAGCAATTGGGCGGCTTTGCTGGTCACGCCTTTCGCTTGACGCATGGCCTCAATGATCAGCCGACTCTCATGCCGCTCCAATTCCTTCATCAAATCGATGCCGGTCCCATTCAAGGCGATGGGCGCGTCGGACCGCACGAGCGGCGGTGGCAGCGTCTGAAGGATCTTCTCCGGCAAATCCGCGCATGAAATCATGCCGGTCTTCTTGAGGACCACGACCCGTTCAATGAAGTTTTCCAACTCCCGGATGTTGCCAGGCCACGCATAGTGCATCAGATATTCCAACGCCTCGGCCTCGACGCCACGAATCGAGGCATGTTTCGTCGAATTGAACCGCGAGAGGAAGTGTTCGATCAACAAGGGAATATCGGCACGACGATCGCGCAACGGTGGCACGACGATCGGGATGACGTTCAGGCGATAGAACAAGTCCTTGCGAAAGCGCTTGTCCTGGACGGCCTGCTCAAGATCCTGGTTGGTCGCGGCCAGGATCCTGACATCGACGCCGATGGTCTTCGTCCCACCGACGCGTTCAAAGCAGCGCTCCTGAAGCACGCGGAGCAACTTCGCCTGTAGCGGCAGGCTCATCTCGCCGATCTCGTCGAGAAAGATCGTTCCACCGTGGGCCAATTCGAATCGCCCCATGCGCGCGTTCACGGCGCCGGTGAAGGCGCCCTTCTCATGACCGAACAATTCCGACTCGAGGAGGTTTTCAGGAATCGCCGCGCAGTTCAGGGGAACAAGTGGATGATCGCGGCGCGAGCTGTTGTAGTGGATCGTCCGGGCGATCAGCTCCTTTCCGGTGCCGCTCTCCCCTTGAATCAGCACCGTGCTGTCGCTGTCGGCCACCTTGTCGATGAAATCAAGGACGCTCCGCATTGACTCGCTCGTGCCAATTAAATGCTCCATGCGATATTGGTCGCGGACCGTTTTTCGGAGCAGAAGGTTTTCTTGTTTCAACCGTTGGAATTCGAGTGCTTTCTTGATGACGATCGCCACCGCATCGGCATCGAACGGCTTCGTCATGAAATCGAAGGCGCCCGCCTTCATCGCCTTGACGGCAAGGTCGATCGTCCCGTATCCCGTCATGACGATGCCGACGATCTTCGAGTCGAGCTGGGAGACGCGTTCCAGTAAATGCAGGCCGTCCGTGCTGGGCAATCGAAGATCCGTTATGACCACCTGCACGACCGTTTCCTTCACCGCTTCGATGGCGTCCGGCGCGTCGGCCACCGCGGTCACTTGATATCCCTCCTCGATCAATAATTCCCGAAGCACTTCGCGGACTCCCGGATCATCGTCCACCACGACAATGTGAGTGTGACTCGTCACCATTCCTCTCTACTCCTTCGCTCCCCGGCTCAGCAGGATTCACATCGTGATAGCGGTGGGGCTTTTTGCAATGAGTGCAATGATACCTGGAAGTCCAGTACACGCACCAGGGACCAACACCGACGATGAGCAAGGACAATAGTCCCTACCTGGAATAAGGCCGAAAGTCCTTATTGCCGAGAGCCGAGCCGAATCATGTGGTGAATTGACCGGCCGCGGGAGCGGAGGCGGGACGCAGGCCAGACCAGGAAGGGAGCGACTATCTCGGCGGGTGCCCGGTAATGATCTCGATGCGCGCCAGATAATCGGACAGTGCTTCGATCTGCTTCCGAATGTCGTTCAACGCACGGCGCCTGGCGGCCCCCTCGATCGCCCCGCCGATTTCGGTAATGGCCTCGAAGCCATACCCGCCGCCACTGCCTCTCATGCTATGGCCGAGCCGCCGTATCGTCTCCATGTCGTCGAGATCGATCGCCGACAAGATCGTTTGAATGTCCTGATAACGATTTTCCAAGAACTGTGGAATCAGGGGTACCAGTTCTTCGTCAACATGGATCGGAATTCTATCGGGTGTTGAGCTCATGGGTCGGGGCGCTCCTGAGGTAGTCGGAGACGGCGGCCAACAACGTGGCCTTTTTGATCGGCTTTGTGAGATGCGCGGTGCAGCCCGCCGCCCGGCTCTGCTCTGCGTCCTCGCGACGGGCATGGGCAGTCAGTGCGACGATCGGCACCGGCCGCATTCCGCGCTGTTGCTCGAGCGAGCGAATCGCACGGGTCGCCGCATGACCGTCCATCACCGGCATTTGGATGTCCATCAGGATCAGGTCGAACCTCTCTTGCTTGCATTTTTCAACGGCCATGGCGCCGTTCTCGGCAACCTCGACGCGGTGCGTCGTACCCTTCAAATAGGCCAGAATGAGGGTGCGGTTGTCCGGTGAGTCCTCGACCAGCAAAATGTTCGCCTCGGCGGCGGAGGGAAGTGCGGCATCAGTCGGCGCCCTCAGATCGCTTCCCCGGGTTGCCGAGAGCGAAGCGCTCAGGCAAGCACGGAGTTCGTCTGGCGTGATCGGCTTCACAATGCATCCGCCGAGATCCAACGCCCTGCATTGCGCCGCATCGCCGCTCCGGCCATCAGACGATAGCACCATGAAGATCCGATGCCGATCAATGAACTGGGTGAGCGACTGGGCCACCGAAAATCCTCCCACGCCTGCCACGCGAGCACTGACCAGGGCAATGTTAAAAGGTCGGTGCTCGACATACGCCGTTGCGGCGTGCTTCACCGCTTCTTCAGCAGAACGAACCTCGGTGACGACGGCACCCCACGCTCCCAGCCAGTGAGCCACTGGAACCCTTGCCCCGGCCTCATCTTCAATGAGCAAGACCCGCATACCGGTCAACCAGCCATCGGGTGCTCCCTGCCCAATCGTCCCGGCAATGGGAAGCCCAAATCGGGCTGTGAAGGAAAACACGCTCCCCTGATGGACCGTGCTCTCGACCCACATGCGTCCGCCCATCAGGGCCGCCAGCCGCCGTGCGATGGACAAACCAAGGCCGGTCCCTCCGTATTTTCGTGTCATCGAAGAATCGGCCTGCACGAAGCTTTCGAAAATCACATCATGCTTGTCGGACGGGATGCCGATCCCGGTATCGCGTACAGCGAAACGCAGCACGACATCGAGCGGACCGGCCGCCATGCTCGACACGTCATGCATCAGGCCACCTGCCATGTCGCGCCCGACGTGCACGATCACTGATCCGGAGTCTGTGAACTTCACCGCATTGCCGATAAGGTTCACGAGGATTTGTCGAAGCCGATGAGGGTCGCCCACCAGTGTCGGCGGGACACAACCGTCGATCATGTGTTGCAATGACAATCCCTTTTCAAGAGCCCGCTTCAGGAACAGGTCGGTCGCACTTCGAACCACATCACGAACATCGAAGGAGACCGATTCCAGCGTCAACTCGCCGGCCTCTACTTTCGAAAAGTCTAAAATGTCGTTAATCAGGACCAACAGCGCCGCGCCGGCCCGCTGGATCATTTTCAGATAGTCGCGCTGCTCCTCGGATAACAGCGTTTCGGCCAGCAGGTCGGCCATTCCGAGAATCGAGTTCATCGGGGTCCTGATCTCATGGCTCATGTTGGCTAAGAAGTCGCTCTTGGCGCGATTGGCCGCCTCTGCCACATCCTTGGCGAGATGCAATTCGGTGAGCGCGCGGTTTGCGCGGAGCATATAGCGAACACGATGACTGAGGACGATCGCGTTGATGGGTTTCGTGATGAAGTCGGTCGCACCCGCCTCATACGCGCGTGTAATGGAGTCGAGATCATCGAGGCCGGTCACCATGATGACTGGCGTACGCTCGCCGCCTGGCAATCTTCTCAAAGCCGTGCAGGTGTCGAACCCGTCCAGCCCAGGCATCATCACGTCCATGAGTACGATGTCCGGACGCACATCCTGATAGCGCGCCAAGGCCTCCTGTCCATTGTGAACTTCGTCCACCACGAGGCCCGACTGCTCCAGCGCCTCTTTCGAGACCAATCGCATCACCGGGTCATCGTCGACCAACAGGACCCTCGATTTGCCTTCTGTTACGATACGATCCATGGAGAAGCCGCTTGCAACTCCTTCGCGACGTGCGATCGGACGCGCGCATGCTCGGATTCAATAGCGGTGACCAAGGCTGCCGCAGTCGCCAGTTGTCCGGCCCGCCCCAATTGCTCGCCGCGCTTGCACAGTTCGGCCAATCGGTACGCACCAATCGTGGCACTGCTGGACTTCAAGCTGTGCGTACTCCGGTGCAGCCTGTCGGGATCTCCGCACTGCACCGCAACTTTGATCTCGGTTACTAATTGTTCACTGGCCTCCAGATACTTACTGAGAACCTTCGCGAGGAGGTCCGGCTGACCCGGCTGCTGCACAGCACGGAGACTGTCCCATGCTCGACAATCTACGGGGTCGAAATTGATTATCTTCTCCACCTTTTTGGAGGACGAGACGTCCGGTGAGGCTGATGGTTTGGTTGAATTCGGACATGGATCCGTCACGGCCCCACGCCTATCCACGCGAGGTGCGGGTCGAAGCCATTTCGTGAGAATAGCCGAGAGCTCTCGTTGGGTAAACGGCTTGCAGAGATAGTCGTCCATACCCGCGAGAAGACAGCGCTCGCGATCCCCCGCGATTGCGTGTGCCGTGAGCGCCACGACCGGCAGGTGGCCGCGCGGTTGGCCATGTTCCATCCCGGCCTCTTCACGCGCTCGCACTGCCTGCGTCGCCTCGAAGCCGTCCATGACCGGCATCTGACAATCCATCAGCACGAGATCGTATGGTTTCCGGTCGAGCGCATCCAGGGCTTCGCGTCCATTCGCGGCCACATCGGCCTCGCATCCGAACGCTTCGAGCATCGCCATGGCGACTTCCTGATTCACCGGATTGTCCTCGACAAGGAGAACCACCGCGTGCGGGACTGCCATAGTCGAAGCCTGTTCATCCTCCCGAGCCGGCTCTCCACCATCCCGGGCATCACCCATGATCGTCGCAATCGAATCGTAGAGCCGGGATTGACGGAACGGCTTTTCGAGCACGCCATCAATCCCCGCCCGCTGAAACGTTCCATCGTCCGGTATCGTGACTGCCGTCACCACGATAATGCGCAAACCGGCCAGTGCCGGCTCGTCGCGAATCGTTTTCGCGAGAGCAATCGCCTCCATGTCCGGCAGTTCCCAGTCGACGATGGCCACGTGATAGGGTGTCCCCCGGGAGGCCTTGTATCGGAGGAACGCGAGGGCCTCCGCTCCTGATTCCGCCGCTGCCGCCTGCATTCGCCACGCCTTGAGCTGGTGTTCGAGGATCTCCCTCGTCGTCCGGTTTCCGTCGACGATCAGCACCCTGAGCGCGCTCAAGTCATCGCGGCGCACCGGCTGCTTGGGTTGCGAGGCGGGATACGCTAAGCGCACGGTACACGTAAAGGTTGAACCGCGTCCGAACACGCTGTCCACCGTCACCTCTCCGTGCATCGTCTCGACCAACTGTTTGACAATCGCGAGCCCGAGTCCCGTTCCGCCATATTTTCGTGTCGTCGATCCGTCCGCCTGAGCAAACGGCTCGAAAATCTTGGCCTTCGCCGCAGCGGTAATCCCAATTCCGGTATCGGTCACCGAGACGCGAAGACGGCAGTGGGTGGGCGGTACATCAACGGATGCGGAGTTCGGATCGCGATCGACTGCGACACGAACGATCACGTCTCCGCGATCGGTAAACTTGATAGCATTGCCGATCAGATTCACGAGTATCTGCTTGAGACGGCCGGCATCGCCGCGCAATGTGAGGGGCACCTCGTCTTCAATGTCGCAGGCGAGCGTCAGGCCTTTCGTCTGCGCGCGCTCGGCCACGAGGTCGATGACCTCTTCGACCGTGTCACGTACGTCGAAATTCGCCACATCTAGGGCCAATTTGCCGGCCTCGAGTTTTGACAGATCAAGAATATCGTTCACGATTCGCAACAAATTCTGTCCCGACTGTCGCACCGTTTCCGCAAAGCGACGCTGCTTGGCGGTCAGCGGGGTGGAGAGTAAGAGGTCGACCATCCCGAGCACGCCGTTCATTGGAGTCCGGATCTCGTGACTCATATTGGCCAGAAACTGCGATTTCGCCCGATTGGCCGTCTCGGCCGCTTCCTTGGCCTCCTTCATTTCCTCTTCGCTTCGCTTTCGCTGCGTGATGTCTTGGATGAACGCCGTTAAGAGACGAGATCCGCCGACTTCACTGACCGCCATGGCGACTTCGACGGCAAAACACTCCCCATTGCGCCGAACGGCCGTCGCCTCTCGCCTGGTATTTCCCCAAGGCATCCGGCGCTCGGAGCTCTCTTGCGGCCATCGAAGGATGCTATCGATCCCTCGGCCGATCGTCTCAACCTTCGTCCATCCGAACATCGTCTCGGCACGGCTATTCCATTCGATGATCCGGCCCCCCTCATCCGTGATCACGATCGCGTCCAACGCGGTTTCAATGATCTGTCGTATGTGCACCTCGCTGTCGCGCGCTTCCAACTGGACGCTCTCGTTCACGCGCCAATACGTAAGCAGGGCAGCGCTTTCCGCGAGAATGAACAGGCCTTCGATGGACGCCCATCGCCATGGATGCAATTGTGCGTCGGGATGGTTGTAGACGAGCGCCGGGGCAATCGTGCCTATCAAACCGTGGTCGAAGACGATGAGCGCGAGCGCAAGGACAAAGGGCATCCAGTCTTGATAGAGGGCGATGACGGCAAGCACGACGAAGAAATGAAAATGCGCTTCGACGTACCCATGAGACAAATGAACAACGAGCGCGCTGCTCAGTATCAGCCCAGCCGTAGCCACCGCGGCCCGACCGCGGCGGCTGAGAAACGAGGCGGTCGCGAGAACGCCGAGGAATGCAACCAGCACGCCTGCGGCGACACTGAAAAGAACGGAGTGGCCAAGCGTCACGCCAAGGACCGGCACGCCAACGGCGTGCAGGCACACGACGGTCACGATCACCCGATGCCGCAAATGCCACACCCTATCGCTGAGCGTGTGGCCGGCCGGAAAGACCGCTGCGGCCCACTTCATGCCGTGGCGCAGCGCGTGATCAGTCCATGAGCGCGTTGGTGAGATTTGCATGATCGCGGCTTTTTATAGATGTGCAGCACTTGCTGAGATGGCGCATCCTTGTCCGCCGGCGCTGGCGGTAGTCGCTGGACCAACAGACGGTTCTCCTTGCGCGTGTGGCCACAAGTTTCCTGTCTGTAAGAATCGTGCCGCGTCTGTACAGTCGGCTGCCTACTGCGTACTTCGGAACACAGCCGGACGACGACACTCCTATGTCGGTCAGCTCACTGTGAAACTTGAAGGACTTGGAACGGCGGGCGGGGTGCGCGTTGACTCGAACCCATTACAACGATCAGAAACGCGTCAACAGAAAACAGGGAAAAGCTGTGAAGGGGAAGCGCCGGGCGGGACGCAAGGGCAGCTACTGTGCGCGCCGTCGTTCGACAAACAATGCCGCGGCCTGGGAACGGCGCGAGACCTGCATCTTTTGAAACACATTACTCAGATAATTCTTCACGGTCTTCTCGCTGAGCCCCAGTTCCAACCCGATTTCCTTGTTGGTTTTTCCGGCTACGACGAGAGCCATGACCCGTTGCTCCTGCGGCGACAGCATGCCACCGTGGACCCCGTCCATGTGAACAGAAATGGCGCGCACACGTTGCAGCATGGATTGCGTGACGGCGGGATCAAGGATCGAATGACCGCTTGCGACAGTCTCCACCGCCTGGATTACACCCTCCTCGTCGGCCTGCTTGAGAAGAAACCCCGAGGCCCCCGCGAGCACGGCGGCCAGCATCGCCTCATCATCGGCAAAAGAAGTGAGAATGAGAACATGAATGTCCGGATGCGCCCCTCGAATGTCGCGGCAAGCCTCTATGCCTGTCCCATCAGGAAGTCGAACGTCCATGAGCACGACGTGCGGCAAGAGCCGGTCCGTTTCAACAATCGCCTCCCGTGCAGTTCCGACGTGACCCACAATTTCGATCCGCGAGTGGCGGCTGAACATCGCCATAAGGCCAAGACGCACGACCTTGTGGTCATCCACGATCAAGAGCCGAATCGCGTCAGTCTTGCCTTTGCTCACTCAGGCCTGCCTTTTCGATATCGACGACGACTCGCGTCCCGCGTCCAGGCGAGGAAAATACGTGTAAGCGGGACTTCATGTCTGCGGCTCGCTGAGCCAGATTTCCCAAGCCGTGACCTCCCGTTCCCACGCCAGCCAGATCAAACCCGCTCCCATTGTCAGACACTTCAAGCCTGACGGAGCCCCGGAGTTGTCGCAGCAACCAGCATCAGGACTCCTGAAGCGCTGCAGCAGCGTTCCCCGGCACGCTGCCGAAGACATTCCATTGTGGCGAATCATAGGGCAGTGATCCCTGGGCACGAAGAAATCTTTTGTCCCTGCCTCAGGGCCAAACGGACTTAGCCAGTCTACGTATCTCTCTATCTGAGGACCAAGGGAGTGAAGGAGTGATTGGCCTTCCGCGTTTCGAGGATATTCAGCAGCGGGAGATCCTTGTGCAACTCACAATGTGCGCGCAATGTCTTCGGAGATGAGGTCGCTCGGTTGCCGCCGGAAGAGGTGGACGTGATCCAGCGTTCAAGAACGGCGTTGAATGCCTCAAGGCACGCCTCGTCGAAGGCCTGCTGACCGGACCGCCGCACGAGTCGAGCAGCGTCCACGATTCCACCCCCATCCGTCAGTAGAGCCGTCGCGGTGGCGACCGAGGCGTTGCTCGGCAGATGACCAACAGTCAAAGCCTGCTCGACGATCGGGGGCGCCCATAACTCCGCCATCCAAGCCGTCAAGATACGGGAAGCTCCTGCGCTCTCTTCGTCCACTTGAGAGACATCCCGCCTTTGCATTGTACGTCGGTCATTTTGTGCGTCCGGCTCATCGGCAACGTCGATCCGAACCAGAGCCCGTTCCTTCGGGACGGCATCCACAGTCATCGCAATCGCCGCAACGCTCTGTACCTGTTCGTGGCTTAGTTCGCCAAAGACCGCTACGCTGTCAATGACCTTGGCTGCCGCAATCGTCACCCTGCCAGCGTTGTCTACGCTCACCCATTGTGAAAGATTCCAGTCACGAAAACGTGAAAATACGCTTATTGTCCGCCCGTCGCTCGTCAGCAAGCGTACATAAAGGCGCCTCGGTTCATCGACTCGTCTCATCAATTCCCTTCCGAACCCAGAGGCCTGCGCCGTCACATGGATGCTGCCCTCGGGGCCTTCCACCCACGTTCCGCCGGCCTGATGGACGGCGTCGAGAAATTGCACAACAGCGCCGTGGTCCAATCGCAAGCGAACAGGCACGCGGACGGTGATCCAGGCTTGTTCCGAGTTGGCAATCTCCGGGTGTCCAGTCTCCAATACCATCCCGAGTGCCAAGCGCTCCAGCAGTCGATTGGCGAGGAGTCGACTATCTGTCGCGGTCTTGCCGGATCCCAATAACTCGACACCGGAGAATGCATGAAGCGTGTGGTCGTAATTTGCACGAGCCGCCGGATCGCGCGGATTCGCGGCCATCGCGCGCTCAAATTCTTCTAAGGCGTCAAAGAGCTTTCCTTGGCGCGCCAGAGTTTCCCCTGTCACATTGGCGTGAATACCCGTCATGTCTGGCTGATAGCTCAAAGCCTGCGGTGTGATTGGATCAGGAAACAGCCGCTTCACGGTCGTCGAAAAAGCCTGCACGACCTCGCCACTGCGGTCCTCGGGCCCCTCCGCGGCGGCGGTGGCCAGCACGATTCCTTGCTCAACACTCAGCACTTGTCCATCGATCCGAAGGATGCCCTGCTGTTGCCTGACGCTGCCCGTAATCAACACCGTCGCACCCACAACTCGACCGATCCGCACCATCGATGTGTCACCCACGCGACCCGACAGCTGGAACGCTTGCTCTTGCAGAATTTCTTCGAGCCGTGCGCGTTGAATCACCAACACCGACGAGCCGGCAAACGCCGCGACCAGCGTATCGGGAATGGCAGCCCGGAGCCACTCGACCTTCGGGTCATGGCTCTGATTCTGAAAGGGGTAAATGGACACAACGAGCGGATCCGGAAATCGGGCCAAAACAGGACTGGATGTCGTGATGATAGCTCCCTGTTCAGGAGGAGTGAGGCGGGAGGCGGCACAACCTGCGATCGCGACGCAGAGCAGGAAGACCAACCGAATCACCCGCGAGGCCGGCACATCACTCGCCGGATCGTGAACCGACGGGGGTCCTGCAGACCATTTGCCATTGAGCAAGGTCAGTCGGCAACTGGCAGGCATGAAGGTATTCGGCATCAACGGTCACCGGAATGTCAGCAATGCCCCCTTCGGCTTGTTCTGCTTCTTGGACGGTGTTCGCGATATGAACAGCCGTCAGCGCGCTGAACGAATGTCCCGCGGACCGCCGAGGTTCATGGTGGAACGCGACCGCCTCGACAATCGTATCACCGAGCCCCCAGATGCCCAAGAGATATCCCCCGACATCGGCATGGGTCGCCCCGAGCACTTTTCGCTCGGCATCCCACTCCGAAAGCGTTTCATTATGCATGAGCGCGAGCGTTTCGGTGTACTTGTCCGGCGCATTGATGGCCAGCACCAACAGGCCCACATCATGTAGAAGACCCGCCGTAAAGGCGTCTTCGATAATACGCTGGTCCGCCCCTTGGCTCTTCACCAGAGTGCGGGCATATCGGGCGGTCGTCATTGCATGGTTCCACAGGACGTCGAGCGAGAAGAAGGATTGCGGCACGCCTTCGAATTGAGAGAAGACCTTCATCGACAGGACGAGCGACTTGATCGTCTCGAGACCAAGCAGCGCCACCGCTTGAGCCGCATTGGAAATCTGCCTCGGCAGACCGTAGAACGGCGAGTTGACGACCTGCAAAATCTTGGTCAGCATACCTAAGTCTTTGGAGACAATGCGACCGATTTTCTCGATCGAGGCATCAGGCGAATGGAGCTCATCCATCACCTCTCGGTACAGCGTGGGAAGACTCGGCAGTGTCTGCATGCCCGAGACGAGTTTCAAGAGTGGCTCGCTGGCCAACAAGTCTCGGACCGCGCATGCGCGGGTGAGCGTCGATTCGAAGAGGGCCGACTCACTCGATTTTGGCAGGCACTGGTGGGCCGAGCCGACCGAGTGCAAGAGCGCTTCCTGATCGGCGCCGTCGGACAGAAGGACCCGCACGACGTGCGGATGCCGATTCCGGACTTCGGAAAGTAGTTGCGCACCATCCATGATCGGCATACGCATGTCGGTCATCACGACATCACAGCGTTGCATCTCGATCGTGTTGAGTGCTTCCTGTCCGGTCGCCACGATAATCGTCTCCCATTGCTGCTGCAGCGGCAGCAGCGCCCGGCGCAGTCGTTCACGCGCACCGGCCTCATCGTCGACCACAACTATTTTTCTCATGAGCCTCCAGCTGATAGCCGTTGTGACGTTCGATCCTTGAACCGTGGCCCTCCACCCGCCCTTATCGGCATACCACAGCCGTCTCTTTACTCTGGAGGAAAGCAGAAGCAGGTTGTTTGTACCGGGACGGGGCGCCGTGATATAGTCCACTCTCCCTCTCGAACAGCATCCAGTGGCGGTGTAGCTCAGTTGGTAGAGCAGCGGACTCATAAGCCGCGTCTCGTTTCTGCCCTTCGCACGCCAATCTCCACATTTCACAAGAGAATCGCGCCGCCCAGCGCGCTTTCCCGTTTCGTGACCTCCGATCTGTTACCGCCCCAACCGACCAGTTCCAGCCTCTTGGTGAACATCTGGTGAACACTTAACGAAGCGAGCCTTCAATGGGCTTTGCTGTCGTTAGCGGACACGGCAGGAGCCGGATACATTTCGGTTCAGTGGGGCACCGTGTTTGAGAGGTCGTCCTCTTCTCCCCTCGCCAAGTTCGCATTCTTCGGTCGCGGCCGATCACCGGGCGCGACAGACGGCCCCCGCCACAAGGCATAAAGTGCGGGGATCACCAGCAGAGTCAGGATGGTTGAGCTCATCATGCCGCCGATCATCGGTGCGGCGATCCGTTTCATGACATCAGCGCCGGTGCCGTGGCTCCACATGATCGGGAGTAAACCAATCAGGATGGCGGAGGCGGTCATCACCTTGGGTCTGACCCGCTGGACGGCTCCCTCGATGATGGCTTCCCGAAGATCGGCCATTGAGCGGAGCCGGCCCTCCCGTTGCCGGCGTTCATAGGCCTCGTCCAGAAAGATGATCATGACGACACCCGTCTCAGCAGCGACACCGGCCAAGGCAATGATGCCCACCCACACCGCCACGCTCAGGTGATAATGGAGGAGGTACAGGAACACGACTGCGCCAACGACTGCGAACGGCACCGACAGGAGCACGATCAGGCTCCTCGTCACCGATTTGAAATTCAGATAGAGCAGCACGAAAATCAGGATGATCGTGATCGGCACCACGACCTTCAGCCGCGCTTTGGCCCGTTCGAGGTACTGGAATTGCCCACCCCAGACGAGCGAATAGCCGGCGGGCAAGGCCACGCGGTCCCGAATCAGTTGCTGTAACTCTTTGACGTAACTCCCTAAATCCCGCCCCGCCACATCGACGAACACAATGCCGGCCAGGGAGCCGTTTTCATCCCGAACCGCGGGAGGGCCAGTGGTCATCGCGATCCGAGCCAGTTGGCCAAGAGGAATCTGAACGCCATTGCGGGCTCCCACGAGCACGCGCCGCAGCGATTCCGGGTCTTCCCGTAGTTCCCGCAGATAGCGCACGTTCACCGGATACCGCTCGCGGCCCTCGACCGTCTGCGTGATATTCTTGCCCCCGATCGCCGTCTCGATGACATCTTCCACGTCCTCGACCGTGAGCCCGTAACGAGCGGCTTCTTCGCGATTGACGTGAACGTCGAGGTAGTAGCCGCCGGTGACGCGCTCCGCGTAAGCGCTGCGAGTGCCCGGGATCCCTTGAAGCAGGCCTTCGATCTCCAGGCCGATTCGCTCGATCTCGGCAAGGTCCGGGCCGAGAATCTTGATGCCGAGATTGCTCCTGATCCCGGTCGCTAGCATTTCCGTTCGGGTCTGAATAGGCATCCACCAGATGTTTGGCATCCCGGGGAATTTGACGATCTTGTCCATCTCGGCAATCAGCGAGTCCCACGTGACCCCAGGCCGCCACTGCTCCTCCGGCTTGAGGGTCATCACCGTCTCGGCCATGCTCAAATGCGCTGGATCGGTCGGAGTCCTCGCGCGGCCGATCTTGCCAAAGACATGATCGACCTCCGGGAACTGCTTCAGGAGCTGATCTTGTCGCTGAAGGAGTTGGCCCGCCTCGGTCACGGAAATGCCTGGCAAAGCGGTCGGCATGTAGAGAATTGTGCCTTCGTTGAGCGGGGGCATGAATTCGGATCCCAGCTTTCCGTACAACGGAACGGAGATCGCCACCGCCGCAATGGCCAGCGTCACGACCAGCCAGCGCGCGCGCAAGGCGCCAGCTACCAGCGGTCGGTAGAGCCAGATCAATATTCGGTTGATGGGATTCCTCCCCTCCGGTGCGATCCTTCCTCGGATGAGCCAGACCATCAAGAGCGGCGCCAGGGTAATCGACACGAATGCCGCAAACAACATCGCCGCGCTTTTCGTAAAGGCCAACGGCCGGAAGAGGCGTCCCTCCTGGGCTTCCAGCGTGAAGACCGGTAGGAAGGAGATCGTGATGACCAGCAACGAAAAGAAGAGCGGCTTGCCGACTTCCTGTGCCGCGCGGACGATCACCGCGGTCCGAGAGCCGGGCTGTCCAGAGCGCTCCCACTGCTCCAGACGCTTATGGGCGTTCTCGACCATCACGATGACCGCATCCACCATGGCCCCGATGGCGATCGCGATGCCGGCCAGAGACATGATATTGGATGTGATCCCCAGATAGTACATCGCGAGGAACGAGAGCAGGATCGCGACCGGTAAGGTCAGGATCGCGACGAGTGCGGAGCGAACATGAAACAGAAACACCAGGCTGATCACGCTGACGACAAGGCTGATCTCGATCAGCTTCTCCTTTAGGGTGGCAATGGCCCGCAGGATCAGCTCGGAGCGATCGTACACCGGGATGATCTGAATCCCCTTCGGCAGAGACGGTGTGATCTCCGTGATCTTGGCCTTCACGCGGTCGATCACCGCAAGCGCATTCTCGCCGTAGCGCATGACCACGATGCCACCCACCGTCTCCCCTTGGCCGTCCAGCTCGGCGATGCCGCGACGAAGATCGGGACCGATGGTCACACGGGCCACGTCCTGCACCATGATCGGGGTGCCTTGCCGGTCGGTTCCCAGCGGAACATGTCGGATGTCGTCCAATGACCGGATATAGCCTCTCCCCCGCACCATGTATTCCCGCTCACTCGCTTCGATGACGCGTCCCCCGACGTCGTTGTTGCTGCGTCGGATGGCCTCGATGACTGCCTTGAGCGGGATGTGATAGCCGAGGAGCTTGTTGGGATCGACCTGCACCTGGTACTGCTTCACGAATCCGCCGATCGACGCCACCTCGGCCACTCCTGGGACACTCTGAAGCCAGTACCGCAAGTACCAATCCTGAACACTGCGGAGCTCGGCGAGATCGTGCTGCCCGGATGTGTCCAGCAGTGCGTATTGGAAGACCCAGCCAACCCCGGTCGCATCGGGACCCAGCGTGGGCGAGACACCCTCCGGCAACTTGCCAGCTACGCCCTGCATGTATTCCACCACCCGGCTCCGGGCCCAGTACATATCGGTGCCGTCCTCGAAGATGATGTACACGAACGAGAGGCCGAGGAAGGACTGCCCCCGGACGGACTTGATCCGTGGCGTGCCCAACATGGATGTGACAATGGGATAGGTGATTTGATCTTCAACCAGGTCCGGGCTGCGGCCGGGCCACTCGGTGAAGACGATCACTTGGACATCCGAGAGATCGGGGATGGCATCCAGCGGAGTCTTGTAGACGGCCCAGAGCCCCCAGCCCATGAGAAAAAGGGTCGCCAGGAACACCAAGAAAGTATTCCGGGTACTCCACTCGATCACGCGTTCGATCATCGTGTACTCACGCTAAGAGTCATCCTCGTCCTTTCCGACCGTCGTGACGTTCTACCCTCCTTGGCACGTCTTCATGGAGACCGGTCCTGAAACCATTGGCGATCCATCGCTTCAGAGGACAAGGGAACAAACAATCGTCCCCCCGGAGGAATATCACGAACGATTAGAATCGCTGTTGTCATCCGCAGCCTTACTGTTGCGATGGCTTCATCGCCTCCCGATGGGCCCGTGCCATGACCTCTGCTTCCTCGGCCGCCTTTGTGTAGATTGCAGCAAGGCTATGGCAATGCTGCACCATGTCTATTTTTGAGGAGACGACCCCTCGGGTACTAGGGCCGGGGTTCTTTTGATACTCCTCGGCCATCACAATCATGTCCTTCGCACGTTGCCGGAGATGGGCCGGCTCCTTCACATACCACGCTTCCAGCCCTGCGTGGTCATTCTTGGCAACAAGGTCTTGGGGCGGGCTCGCGATGACCGCGCATGCCACTCCCACCATCATCAGAGCCACGACAACACCTCTCAGCCGTTCCGTCTCTGTGTCATGATTCCCTCCCTTTCTCATAATCGTCCTCGTGGACCCTTACTCGTTCACAATCACATATTCGGCCCGGTTCATTCTTTAGACCTCTTAAACGTCCTCAGTGGTACGAAAGCAGAATTGGCGGCCTCAAGAAAACCCTGTGCCCTTCACATCCCTGGCATCCCGCCTCCAGCGGTCACCGCAAAGCTTTCTTTGATTTCAGGCTGCCCCGCACGCTGGATTGTCACCGTGAGATCCCACTGGCCTCCCATCCCCAGATTCGCCTTGGCCTCGTACATGCCGTCCTTCCCGAGCGCCATGGGAATTGTGGCTGGGAGCATCCCCGGCATCGGCATGGTATATGTGAGCAGGACCTTCACATTGGACACCAGCCTTCCGGTCTCGTCCGTCAGCTTCACCCGAATCCGGTTCTCCCCGATCCGCGGCGCCGCGGGCTCAGTCGAGAGCACCAGCATGAGCCCGCCTGTTTTCTTTTCCTGCTTGGCCCCGGCAACGGACTTCGCCTGCTGCGTCTGAGGAGCCCCCATCTCCATGCCGCCCATGTCCATCTCGCCCATCTGCGCCTGTTCCATCCTGATCCCGCCCATGCCCAAGGCGCCCATCATGTTCGTGGCGGCCATCAGCTTGCTTTCCGAGTCAATCAAGAAATTGCCCGACGTCACCACACGGTCGCCCTCGGTGACGCCTTCACGGACTTCATAATAGGACCCGATCTTGGGGCCGAGCTTCACCGCTCGGGGCTCAAACAATCCTTCTCCTCGAACGACAAAGACGAGGGTCCGTGTGCCGGAATCGAGCACGGCCTGCTCCGGAATCGCCACCTTGCTCCCGCGATCCACGTTGACAAGCACATCCCCATACATGTCCGGCTTGATCCGGATGTCCGGATTCGGCAGGTCCAGCCGGACCTTGACGGTCCTCGCCTCCTTGTTCAGATAGGGATAGATGTAGGACACTCGGCCGTGGAACTGTTCCCCGGGGTATGAGGCGAAGGTTACCGTGGCCGGCTGTCCCATTTGTACGAATGGCACCTCGTACTCGTAAATTTCGGCATTGATCCAGACCATGGACAGATCCGCGATCGTGTACAGCGTCATCTCCGGCTGCACAAACAACCCCTTGAACACTTTCTTGTCGATCACATACCCTCGGATTGGCGAATAGATCGTGACATACGTTTGCGCCTTGCCTCGTCTTGCGAGTTCGCTGATCTGGTCGTCCGTGAGGGTCCACAGCCGCAGGCGGTCGCGCGCGGCCTCCACCATCTGGTCTGCCTGCTGTCGAACTTCCGGGATCGGGCTCTCTTTCACTTTGTCTCGCGCCCGTAGCGCAAGCAGGTACTCGTCCTGTGTGGCCACGAGATCCGGGCTGTACAAGGTGAACAAGGGTTGGCCTTTCCGGACCACCTGCCCGGTGTAATCCACAAATAAATCCTCGACCCATCCCGAGATCCGCAGATTGACATAGGCGATGCGTTGCTCATCATAGTCCACCCTGCCGACCGCGCGGACGACGGTCTCCACCGGCCGCTTCTCCACGACCGAGGTTTTCACGCCAATCAACTGCTGCTTCAGCGGGGCCACCATGGCGTAGGCTTGCGCCGGGCCCGTATCCTGGCTGGGCGCCATTGAGTGCCCCTGCATCCGGCGTCTCTCCTGATCCACGGGAGGGCTCGTGCTGGTCGGGGTCTCCTCCGGCCCTGGGGATTGCTGTGGCTCCCGTCCCATCATCAACCAGGCTCCAATGGCCAGCAGGACGATTCCCGCTCCGATCGCGATCCGGTGGGTGCGGCCTCGAGTCAACGTGCGCGTGAACATTTTCTCTCCCTCCTTACAATTCCTTGCCCACCACCTGCTCCAGTTCGGCTAGGCGGGCCTCCCGCTCAACGAGCGCCTTGTAGTACGCAAGCTGAAAGTCCCGCAGAGCCCGCTCGGATTCGATCAGGTTCAGAAAATCGGTGCGGCCGGTTCGATAGCCTGCGCGCGCCGAGGCGAGACTTTCCTCCGCCTGTGGCAGCACCGTGGTTCGATACAGCACGGCGACTTCCCAACTGGCTCGTACCTTCGCAAGCACGTCTCGAATCTGGAATCGCGTCAGGTTCTCCAATGTCTGAAGGTCCGCGCGCGCGGCGGCGACCGCCGCCGACGCCTCCTGCACGCCGGCGTCGTATTTCGGCTTGGTCCAAAAGGCGAACGGGAGGTTCATGGCCATCACGGCGCCGAATCCGTCAGTGGCCTGAAAGTTCTGGAACCGTTGCACCGCCACGGTGATATCCGGGTAGTACTGGCGGCGCGCAAGGGCGTGGGCCTGCTCGTTCCGCCGGATCGCCAAGCCGGCAGCTTTCACTTCCGGCCTGGCGTCGGCTGCCAGCCGGAACAGCTCATCGAGGTCCGTATCGAACCGCTCCACACGGGGCTCCTGCGGAAGGCCCAGCGGCGACCGAGGGTCTCGATTCAGCAGCGTGTTGACGTTGGCCTGCGCCGTCTCGCGACGCTGGTCCAGCACCGGCAGCTGCTGGTGAAGCGTGGAGAGTTCCACCTGGGCCTTGAGCACATCCACCTGATTCCCTTTTCCCGTGCGAAATTTCGCGACGGCAATCTCAAGAAATTGGGTCAGGAGGTCGATTTGCTCGTGATGGATCTGGATCGCCTTGTGGGCGAGGAACAGGTCGTAGTAGGCCTGCTTGAGACGAGCAATGAGTTCGCGCTCCTTCGCGCGCAACGCTTGCTCAGTCATCTCGGCCGACCGAGTGGCAATGCCTTCTTTCAGAGTGAGCTTTCCGGGGAAAGGGAATTTTTGCGAGAGGCCGATAATGGTGTTCGCGGATTGCCCAAGGTTGAAGGATTCAGGCGCGTTCCACCACTGGACCGACAGAGTCGGATCGTCCAGCGAGCGCGCTTGCGCGATCCGTTTCGAAGCCGCTTCCCATTGCTGGCGGGCCGCCTGGAGTTCCGGATTCTGCGCCAGCGCTTCTGTAATCAACCCCGATAGTTCCAATGGCTTCGGTGCGAACTGATCTTGGGCAAAGGTCAAACTGGCAAGGCCCAGGCTTGCAGTCATGGTTATCAAGCACGTCGATCGCACTTTCCATGTCATATTCATCATGGTCTCCTCCACGATTTCTCCCTTCCGACCGCAAACCCCGTTCAGCGTGCGCGCAGCGGGCCGCTGACGAAGTAAGCCAGCCGAAGGGAGCTATGAGAGAAAGGCTGTCGAAGAGAAACGTGGAGGGATCAGATGCGAAGAACCATGGTTCTGATCAGGTCGTCCTGTGGGGGTCTGAGTGCCGGATATCCCTCAATGAAGGGAGTGCTGCTGGAAAGGCTCATCAGCCAGGTGTGCGGAACGGCCTCGGCTGGAGATACTAACTGGATATCAGCAGAAGGATGGAAGTCGGAAGCAGTTTGGAGGCCAAGCGTGGTGAACGAGTCGCAAAACTGGCGGACCGGTTGGTCCTGCGGCTCAGCGCAGCTGCCACCCATGGCCGTCTGCGGAACACCAAACAGTGGCAACAGGCACGCATTCGCGTTGAAGCTGAAGATCAGCAACAGCAGAACCAAGGTCCCTGCGAAGATTACACGCACACGCCGCATACGTTACCTCTGGAATGTGTTCTTTACACTACGCTCGGCTTTGACCGGTGTCAACCTGGTGCAAAAATACGGCGAAAAAGGGCTGGACGGTCTCATGGAACTAGGCTCCTTGGCAATCGATGCCTACATCAATTCCGCCTAGCGAACCAGATCAGGTCGGATATCAAAGAGACAGCGAATTTCGACGGAGGGTGAAGCCCAGGCTGCTCACCTTTTGCGCGATGCGTTGCACTCAACATCGATAGCACTTGCAAATTGTGAGTGGCCTTCGGAAGAAGTTCTGCATCCAGCCGAAGAATCTTTCAAGATACTCCCATACGTCTTGCCGCCTTGGAACGCCTAGTGCCCATGCCCATCAGAACCAGGCATGGGGATCTCTTTTTCGGGCACCGTCACATGGCTCAGCGCAGGCGAATTCCAGATGACCTTGTTTCCGGGTGCCAGATTTGCGGCCTTGATGAAATGAGCCAGCTCGGGGGCTGCTGCGATCGCCGCCTCGAAATGTTGCTTCGCGCTGTCCCACTGCCCATGCTCATAGGCATGAATGCCTTCATTAATCCGCGTCATCCAGCGGCGAGCCTACGGCCTACGCGACGAAGAGTATCTGTGCCTCAAGATTCTCACCTGCATGCTCCCGCAAATCTAAAACCATCAAAAATCACCCACTAAAAATGCAGAAGAGCCAGAAAAGGTAACGCTTTCCGAGCGTCACTCCATTTGAAGCCGTATCTCGTATTAATTATTAAGGGCCACTCTTGTCCAAAAACAGCGTATGACGTTGGGTCATCCGAAGGTGTAGGGTGTTGGTGAATCACCAAACTCACCAGCCTCTCACCGAAGGAGACCCAACGTGAACGCATCATGCAGCCTGTTCAGCCAGATACTCAAGCTCATCCCGCGCACCGACTTCGAGCGCATCGTCAAGGAAACGGGGGCCGAATATCGCAGTAAGGGCTTGTCGAGCTGGAGTCAGTTTGTCGGCATGCTGTTCTGCCAGCTTGGGAAATCGAAGGCGGACTGAAGAGCTGCGAGGACAAGCTGGTGCACTTGGGCATCGAAGCCCCGGCGCGCTCGTCGCTGTCCTACGCCAACGAGCACCGGCCCTGGCAGTTGTTTGAGCAGGTCTTCTACGGACTGTTCAAGATCGTGGCGGCCAAAGCCGTGGGCAAGAAGAAATTCCGTTTCAAGAACAAGCTGGTCAGCCTCGACTCGACCGTGATCGACCTGTGCCGGTCGCTGTATGATTGGGCGAAGTACCGTCGCACTAACGGGGCCGTGAAGCTGCACCTGGTGCTCGACCACGACGGCTATCTGCCGTGCTTCGGCCTGGTCACTGATGGCAAAGTCGCCGACGTCAAGGCCGCCTGGCAAATAGCCTTCGCGCCCGGCACCATTGTGGTTGATGACCGGGGCTACAACGACTACCGGCTGTTCGCCGAATGGACGGAGGCCGGCGTCTCTTTCGTCACCCGCATGAAAGACAACGCCCTGTTCGAGATGGTCGAGGACCACGCGGTGCCGCAGCATCGGAACATCGTCAAGGATCAAACCATCCGCTTGACCGGCACAGGTGCCCAAGACAAGTGTCCGCATCTGCTGCGCCGGGTTGAGACGATCCGCGAGGACACGGGTGACACCCTGGTGTTTCTCACCAATCATCACGGCCTCGGCGCGTCCACCATTGCCGCCATCTACAAGGATCGCTGGCAAATCGAGCTGTTCTTCAAGGCGCTCAAGCAGAACCTGAAGATCAAGACCTTCGTCGGCACGTCGGCGAATGCGGTCAAGACTCAGATTTGGACCGCATTGATCTCGATGTTGCTCTTGCGTTATCTGCAACGGTCCTCCCGTTTCGGCTGGAGCCTCGCCAACCTGGTGGCGCTGCTGCGCATGACTCTCTTTACCCACCGCGATCTGATGGCCTGGCTCGACGAACCGTTCACCACACCACCTCATCAACAGGACCACTCCCAAGCCCTCTTGGCCTTCGCCTGATCTTGGACAGCATCCGGAGGCACGACCGTGAAAACCCGTCATCACCCGTCCGAACCCCGCATCAAATCACGTGAGCTTCTACCGGTCTCGGCTATCTTGGACAGCAGTGATTAAATTCGCGAAGACTCGTTAATAGTGTTCGCGCACGGAAATAAGTTAGAATAGGCGGGAAACGAGGCTATCGCTTCACAGCAACAGGGACATTTGATCGACTATTGTCAGGCGTGAAGGTTGTCAACAAAAGTGGTGGAGGGCAGGGGATTTGAACCCCCGACCCCAACGTTGCGAACGTTGTGCTCTCCCAACTGAGCTAGCCCCCCACCTGGATTGGCGCGACCTTCACCCGGCTTTAAACCCTCCGGCAGTGACGCGCCAGATACACGGCCATGTCACCAAACGCCGGAAGTGGTGTCGCTTCGCGATAGCCACCTTATAGCGCGTGTCGCTCGGCTACATCTACCCTTGGGTGTCAGCGCGTCGCGCACCCGCCTGGTCACCTTCGAGGAACCTAAAATGATAACGACGGGCACCGTGTTGATCCCGCGGGAAAAGGCTGCGCGGAATTGCGCAGCGCACGCCGCGGAGGAGACGGGGAGGAAGCACGGCGCCCGTCATGCACGCGCATTATACACGACGTACCCTCAGGTCTCCACTGTCCTCCAGATCGCGATCGAACACCATGTCGCCGATCCGTTCGTCGAGAATCCGGTTGAACCGAGGACGGAGGATCAGATCGAACACGTCGCCTTTTTCGGGAAACCAGTGGAGGATCTGTACCCGCGCTTCGTAGATCAAGCGCCGGGCACCTTCGAAGGTCAGCGGACGGCTGCGGAGCGCATGACAGGTGGCGTCGACATACGCCTGCAGGTTCTCCATTCTCGCCTGCTCTGTCTCTGCCTCACTGTTCAGGTCACGCACGCACTTCTCCGGCCGATTCTTCCTCGAGAAGACGAACTCGTCGGCCCTCGACGCGAAGGCGTCCCTCGGCGAACCACTGAACGGCTTGCGGGTAGATCCGGTGTTCCTCTTCGAGAATGCGCGCCGCCAAGGTTTCCGGCGTATCGCCTTCGGCGACTGGCACGGCGGCCTGGACAATGATCGGCCCTTCGTCCACACCTTCGGTGACGAAATGAACGGTGCACCCGGCGATCTTCACTCCCCACTCCAACGCCTGCTTCTGCGCGTCGAGCCCGGGGAAGGCCGGGAGCAATGAAGGATGGATGTTCATCATCCGATTCCGGTACGCCTCGATCAACGTGTTCGTCACGATTTTCATGTACCCGGCGAGCAGCACCAACTCCACGTCATGCTTGCGCAGCACCTCGAGCACCGCCCGATCGTACGCCTCTCGACCGTTCGGCTGCCCGGCGTACGGCTTGGGATCGAGAAAGACATCTGGAATCCCGTGGCGTCGCGCACGTTCGAGTGCCGGCGCGTCCTTCTTGTTGCTGATCACGGCCGCAATGCGGGCGTGCAGCCGTCCCCCTTCGATCGCATCGATGATCGTTTGCAGGTTCGATCCTCGCCCTGACGCCAGTATACCGAGCGCGAGCTTATCGCCCCGAATCGCTGCCGACATATTCAACCTGCGGTTCCCCCTCGGCCGAAAAGACTTCCCCGATGATGGTCGCTTTCTCACCGAGCGCTGAGAATTTTGCCGCCACCGAATCGGCCACCGCCGGCGCCACGACGAGCGCGAGACCAATCCCCATGTTGAAGACCCGGAACATCTCGTCGTCCTCGACGCGCCCCATTTTCTTGATCAATCGAAAGATCGGCGGGATCGGCCAACGTCCCCGGTGGATCCGGGCGCGACACCCATTCGGGAGGATCCTCGGGAGATTCTCCGTCAACCCGCCGCCCGTAATGTGGGCAATCCCCTTGACCGGATGATCGGTGATGACGGCAAGGAGTTGCCGCGCATAGATGCGGGTCGGCGTCAGCAGCTCTTCTCCGACGGAACGATCAAGGTCCGAGACGCGGCTGTCCACGGTGAGGCGGGCCTCCTCGAACAGGATTCGCCGAACCAAGGAATAGCCATTGCTGTGCAATCCGCTCGACGCGACCCCGATCACCGCGTCTCCGGCGGCAATCTCACGGCCGTCGATGATCTTCGGCCGGTCCACCACGCCCACTGCAAATCCCGCAAGATCGTACTCCCCCTCCGGATAGAAGGACGGCATCTCCGCCGTTTCACCGCCGATCAACGCGCACCCGGCTTGGCGGCATCCGTCGGCGATCCCTTTGATGACCGACTCCGCCGTGCCGACGGATAGTTTGCCGGTGGCGAAATAATCGAGAAAGAAAAGCGGTTCCGCGCCGCTGACGATGATGTCGTTCACGCACATGGCGACCAGATCGATGCCGACCGTATCGTGTCGGCCGGTCATGAAGGCAATCTTCAATTTGGTTCCGACGCCGTCTGTGCCGGAGACGAGGACAGGATCGGTATACCGTGAGGCCGGAAAGCGAAAGAGACCGCCGAAGCCGCCGAGATCGGTCAGCACCTCCGGACGGAACGTCGTGCGGACCAGCGGGGTGATCCGGCGCACGAGTTCATCGCCCGCATCGATGTCGACGCCGGCCTGCCGATAGGTAGTCATGCGGCGGAAGTGTCGTGTCTGGTATGCCGGCCGATGAGCATGGGAGAGGGATGATACAGAAGCGGCAAGCAGCGGTCAATGAAGGTGCTCGCGATAGGGCCGCGTTCGTGTCGAGACTTCTTCCTGATGTTCCAGACGACCGGCCAAGTCTATGAGGCAGAGGCGGCGCTCAGCCCTCGGGGCGAAGTTCGATGTTCAGCAGTTTGATCTTCCGGTGCAAGTGGCTGCGTTCGATCTGAAGATCGTCGGCGGTGCGGGAGACGTTCCAATTGTGTTCGCGCAACTTGCGGCCGATGTATTCGCGCTCGAAGGCGTTGCGTGCATCGCGGAGCGACTCGTACTGTTTGCCGGCGAGCGATGCTAGGCTGGTCGAGGAAACGACCGTTGGCGCCGGCGCGATCTGAGCCGTTGCGGAGCGAGGCTGCAGAAACATCGCGGCATGCGCGGCTTCCACGATGTTGCCCGGCACCATGATCATCAGCCGCTCGATCAAATTCCGTAGCTCACGGATATTGCCGGGCCAATCGTATTGCTTCAGCACCTCCATCGCTTCCGGCGTGACGTCTTTGACCTTGAGCCCCTGCTCCTCGGCATGAATCTGAATGAAATGACGGGCGAGTATCGGGATATCTTCGCGCCGCTCCCGCAACGGCGGCACGTCGATCGGCAACACGTTCAAGCGGTAGAAGAGGTCGTCCCGAAAGTGGCCCTTTTCGATCTCCTGCGCGAGGTTCTTGTTGGAGGCGGCGATGACCCGCACATCGACCTTGATCACTTTGGTGCCGCCTACCCGCATGAATTGCTGTTCCTGCAACACGCGAAGCACTTTGGCTTGGGTGTTGAGGCTCATATCGCCGATCTCGTCGAGAAACAGCGTGCCGCCGTCGGCCTGTTCGAACTGGCCCCGCTTCTGCACCGTCGCGCCCGTGAACGCCCCCCGCTCGTGGCCCAGCAACTCGCTTTCGATCAAATTTTCGGGGATGGCGGCACAGTTCACGGCGATGAACGGACGATCGCGCCGCGGGCTCGCCATGTGAATCGCCCGAGCCACCAGTTCTTTGCCCGTCCCGTTTTCGCCGGAGATCAGCACCCGCCCGCTGGTCGGACCGGCCGTCGCGATGAGCTGCCGGAGCCGCTGCATCGCGGGAGACGTGCCTACCAGCTCGAAGCGACGTTCCACCCGCGTCCGCAAATGGAGGTTCTCTTCCTCCAAACGCCGCTGATCCAACGCATGCCGCACGCGAAGGGTGACGTTTTCGAGCGAGAGCGGCTTTTCAATGAAGTCATATGCGCCGAGCTTGATCGCCTTGACCGCTGTCTCGATCGAGCCGTGCCCCGACATCATGACGACGAGCAACTTCGGCATCTGCTCGCGCGCGCGCCTCAACGTCTCGAGGCCATCCATCTCGGGCATCCAGATATCGAGCAGCACGAGGTCGGGCGGCTCGGCGGCAATGGCCTTGAGCGCTTCCGCCCCGCTCTTGGCGACCATGACGTGATAGCCCTCATCCTCCAGGATGGGACTCAACGCATTGAGGATCGCCACTTCGTCATCGACGATGAGAATGGACTCCATGATGCCTCATTACACCGGCAGCTCGAACGTGAACACGGCGCCCTTGGGGTGATTGGGGCCCGCCTGAATGTGCCCGTCGTGATCGGTGATGATGCGGTGGACGATCGCCAAGCCGAGTCCGGTCCCTGTCTTCTTCCGTGAAAAGTACGGCACGAACAGCCGCTCCTGATCCTCGGGGTTGATCCCGATGCCCTCATCGGCCACCGACACGACCGCGCGGTGCTTCCGGGTATCGTACCGCGTGGTAATCCAGATACGACCTTTTTGGCTCATCGCTTGAATGGCGTTGTCCAGTAGATTGACGAGCACCCGCTTCATCTGTTCCCGGTCGAAATTGATGGCCGGCAGGCTCTCATCCAACGTGAGCAGCAGTTCCACCTCACGATGCGCGTTCCGGTAGAGCGCGACCACTTCATGAATGACGTCGTGGAGCGATTGTCGGGCCATCTGTGGCAGCGGCAGCCGGGCGAACTTCGAGAATTCATCGACCATGCCCTTCAGGCTGTTCACCTCGTTGACGATCACCTGCGTGGACTCGTTGAAGATCGCCTCGAAGTCGGGCGCCTTCTCGAAAAACTTCTTGCGAAGCCGTTGGGCCGAGAGCTGAATCGGGGTCAGCGGATTTTTGATTTCATGCGCCACGCGACGCGCCACTTCCTGCCAGGCGGCGACCTTCTGTGCCTTGATCAACTCCGTCAGATCCTCGAAGACCAGCACGAACCCGAGATCCTGCCCCCCCTCGTTCCGCATGCGGCTCAGATTCAAGCCGACCGTGAGAAACTTCCCTTGCACTTCCATCTGGCCTTCCAGCGAGAGGCTGTCGCGGCGATCGGCGAGCACGCGATCGTACGCGTTTTGAAACAGGTCGAGCCCCAGCCCTTTGAACGCCTCGGTGACGAGATGGTGGCGCAGGTGCTCGGCCGGGATCCCCAAGATCCGCTCCGCCGATGGATTGACGGTCGTAATGATGCCGTTCCGGTCAATGGACAAGACGCCGGCCGCGATCGTATCGACCACGGCCTGCGTGTACGCCCGCCGATCGTCCAACTCCTGGTTGGATTGGCGAAGGGAGAGGTTCACTTCTTCCAGCTTGGACTTGCTGACCTTCAGGTCATGCGTCATGCGGTTGAACGAATCGACCAGCGTGCCGATCTCATCGGTCGCCTTCGCGTGGATCTGGACATTGAGGTCCCCGCGGGCGATCGCCTCCGTTGCTTCGGCCAAGCGCTGGATCGGGACCGTAATGCCGCGCGCCACGTAGAACCCGAACCATGTCGCTCCGAAGAGAATCATGGTGGTGATGACCCCGACGAAGAGATAGGCGCCGGCCTTGATCGGGTTCTTCATCGCCTTGATCTGCCGGTACTCATTGTACTGACGGGAAATCGCCTCCCACTTCACGAGCAGCGATTCCGGCACATAGTCGTCGACGACCACGACGCCCGCGACCGCGCCGTGCCGCATCCCAGACGGAATCGGGACCGCCGCGCGAATCAACCGGCCGTTTTGCGATTCTTGGACCGACGTCAGCTCCCGGTTGCCGTTCAAGACCTGGAGCACGAGTTGCCCGACCGGCAGATCCAGCGCCGTGGCCGGCACGTCGGGACTGAGGGCCTTGGTCAACGTCTCCATCTTCGCGGAGAAGACCTCGACCCCGGCCACATTGTGCTCTCCCCGTTTGCGCGCCATCGCGGCGATCAGCAGGTCGCGCTGCTCCGGCGTCATCATGTCCTCCCGGAAGATCTCACGCCCGATCGCCCGCGCGCTGTTGACGGCGAGCGCGATATGGCCGTCTCGGTACATCCGCGCGACTTCGTGCGAATCCTTGAGGACCTGCTCGATTTGATCGTTGAACCAGACATCCACTGCCTTGTTGACCAGCCCGCTCGCGACGACGGCCAGAAGCACCGTTGGAACGAGGGCGAAGCCGATGAAGGCCGCCACGAGCTTCGTCCGGAATCCCGACCCGAGCAACCGGTGCCGCCGCTCGAAATACGCCTTGATCAAATTGCGCGACAGCAGCAGGGTGAGTACGACCAACCCGATCAGGTCGAGGTTGATCAGGAGCAGCACGAAGGCGTAGCTGGCGCTGGGGAGAATCGAATCCGATTCGACGCCTTGCGGCGCCGCGTACTGGGAGTAGTAGATCGTGAGCGCGAGACAAGGCACGAGCAGCAGGAGGACGATCCACACCGGCCGCAGGGAAGGCCCGCGTCGATCGCCTTCGGGGGCGAGCTCCTCACGATCGCGCTCATCTTTCAGGTCGGCATCGACCTCGTCGTCCAACAAGAGCGCGCCCGTTCCCTCGGATGCAGTCCGACGGCCCTTCGGTGTGGCGCGAGAGGACGCTGTGGCCGGGTGATCAGCCATCAGTGACGTAAACCTCGTTCGTGTGCCGCCCACGCGGCTTCAAAGACATGATAGGGCTCCTTCAGGACGGTTTCAAACGTCTCGGCAAACTCGCCCGGTCCGGACAACGTTTTGACCAATCGAGCGACTGCGGCCAGACCGAAGCGCTCGATCAAGTACACCGTGGCATCATAGCTCTCGGCATAGATCACCCCCGCATCTTGTCCCGCAAGGCTTAGAAAACTCCCGTGCATGGCGTGGAGCGGCCGAAACTCTGCTTTTTGACGAGCCGTACTCAAGTGGTGCCGTTCCGGACGGCCGCCTTCACAATACAGCGACAACCCCTCATCGAGCCAGCCTGGTACCCGTCCCCCGCCGAGCCGATGGATCGTCGCATGACCGTATTCATGCGACAGCGCGCGGTCGATGACCTCGTCACCTTGCGTCATCAACCGCAATGGAAGATGGATGCGGCCATCGAAGATGCCGCCGGCCCACGGAGGAGCATCGACCTCTGCCGGAAATCCAGCATCGCGATGCAGCAACACGACGATCGGCATAGCCGCATCGTCACCGAACGTTCGCGCGATTCGACGCGCAATGACAGCCAGTCGGTCCATCGCCCGTTCGGCGGCGGACCGTGCGCCGCGCGGATATTTGACGGTCAAGACACCGCGGCGCAAAGTCGCAAGCTGTGCTTCATGGTCCACGTCCCGTTGCAGCGCCATGAGACGGTCCTGGATCGCGACGTCATTCGGATCGAGACGAGCCGCGACCTGATAATGCACCAACGCCGTCCGCGTATCATCGTTGCGCGATAACAGATCGCCCATCAACACATGTCCCGGGATCGAATTCTGATCGAGCGCGAGCACCTGCGTGAGCGCCCTTCGCGCTTCGGCATCGTGCCAGAGACGCGCATGTGCGGTAGCGAGGCCCAACCACGCCGACGGATTGCCTGAGGCCGCTCTCGTTGCACGCTCAAACGCCGATAGGGCGGCGCGAAAATCACGGATCCGGAGTCTCTCCCAGCCGTCGGCGATTCTAGACGCCACGTTGCTGTCTTGACTTGACTGTCGCGGCGCAGCGGTCATCGATCCGTTGGAAGCTCCCTCACCATTAGTCGTCGCGAAAGAGGGAGGTGACGAGACGGCGGCCGGGAACGAACCGACGAGGATGGCGCAGAGGACACGGGCGGCGAGAGAACTGCTCACCACAACACCCCGGATGCTGCCACGGACGAAATGAGGACGGAGGTGACGACGCTTCGTGTGTTCAGATCAGAAGGCCCGATGAGATCAAGGTCTGCGGCTCGCGGCCTTTGTGACCTGTTAATGGCTCGCCGGTTTCCCGGACGCCATATCGACATACTTCATGCGCAAGGCGTAGAGCATGTCGGTTAAGACCGCTTGTTCGTCGCCGCTGAGGTTTCCACGCGTCTTCTCTTCGAGCATGGAAAGAATATCGATGATTTCCTTCGCTTGGGCCAGATTCACTGGCACCCGCGGCTGCGCGGGATCCAGTTGCTCCCCCATCAACATCATCGCGGACGTGCTCAGCGAAAACACAAAGCTGGAAAAGGTAACGGGCGGGGCTTGCTCATGCGTGCTCGTCGTGCCGGTCGATTCGCGGCTGGCTTGCGGTCCACGCTCCCCTGACTCGGTATGCGGGGCGGCGGACGATGGAGACGGCTCTTCGGTGCGCCCCCGACGGTCGCGAACGACAAACGTTTTCTCTTCATCACTCATCATCTACTCGCTCGATACTGGCTCGGACCCTATCATATTTGTACCGGCCGCGCAAGCCGACCGCGTTGAATCGGCAGAGGAAATCCGTGTAGAGTGATTGATCGTTGCACGTCGAGGGACTGGCCTGACCATGTCAAATGAATTCGATGAATTGGTTCATGTGATGGCCAAGCTCCGCGCGCCGGACGGCTGCCCATGGGACCGAAAGCAAACGCACGAGTCGCTCAAGCCCTATTTGATCGAAGAAGCGTATGAAGTGCTCGAGGCGATCGATCATCATGACCCGGAACGCCTGCGCGAGGAACTCGGCGACCTCTTACTGCAGATCGTCTTCCATGCCCAAGTCGCAACAGAGCAGGAACGGTTCACGATCACGGACGTGATCGGCCGCCTGACGGAAAAACTCATCCGTCGTCACCCGCATGTCTTCGGCACCGCCGAGCAAAAACAAGAGGCGCTCAACGCCGACGATGTCAAGGTGCGGTGGGAGCAGATTAAAAAACACGAACGGGAGGCCCGGGGAGAGCCGCATTCTCTGCTGGACGGCGTCCCGAAGACCCTCCCGGCCCTGCTCCGGGCGTTCCAAGTTCAGGCCCGGGCGTCCCGTGTAGGGTTCGATTGGCCGGACCTCAAGCCGGTCTTGGGCAAGCTGGAGGAGGAGCTGCGTGAGTTCCGGCAGGTCTTGCCGGCCGATGGGGAGACGGCTCCGGCAGGTGATCAGAGAGATCGGCTGGAGGCGGAATTGGGGGACGTGCTGTTCACGATCGTGAACATCGCACGCTTCCTCAAGATCAATCCCGAGGAAGCGCTGCGCACAACCGTCAACCGCTTCACCGAGCGGTTTCGTTACATCGAACGTCGGGCGGCTGCGGACGGCCGATCCCTGGAGTCACTGTCGTTGGAGGAACTGGACGACCTGTGGAACGAAGCCAAGGCGCGTGATCATTCGCCCAGGCGCTTGGACTGACCGACGACGTCCTCAGTGAGGAGCGTGCTGTATGGAAAAGAACGACGCCCCCTACGAAGAAGGCAAACGCGCCGGCGCGCATCCCGCCCTCGTTCTGTTCGGCGTAATCCTCGCCCTCTGGTTGATCATGGCGGTGTTCATCCCGAATCCCAAAAAAGATCGGCAGGGGACGGTTCCTGAAAATCCGGAAGCCACCCAGCGGGTCGTAGAGGAATCGGATGCCGCCCCGGTCATGTTCACGGTCGCGGCCTCGATTCCCGACGTCAATGCCGTGAGCATCCTCGTGCCAAAGGAAGCGACGACGAGTCAGATCATCGGCCTTCTGAAGAAACTGCGTGACGCCCGACTCTCCAATACGTTCTCGTCCCTCGGTATCCCGGCGACGACGCCGGGCAATAAGCTGGGACCGCATGCCGTCGCGGACATCTACATCTTTTCCGATCGCCAGTATGCGACGCCGGAAGCCGTCCGCGTCCTCGCCCGCGGCGCGCACGCCCCTGGCGAACTGTACCCTCAGGCGATTCCCTTCGAAGTGGCGATGGAACAGGTGCGCGGCCACTACCGCATCGATCTCAACGACACTGGCAATCCGGACCGCGGCTCCGTCGGATTTGCCGATGAGTCCGGTGTCCATTCCAAAAACTTCCGCCGCGTCTTCGGCAACTAATCGCGGCCCTATACACAACTTCTACCCAGCGCCGCTCAACCCTTCGCATAAAATACGTACGACACCAATATCTAGTAGCCTTGACACGATCCGCCACAATGCCTAAAAGTTGTGCATCCCGTTATCAGCCCGCTCTCTGTAGGCTTCCCGCCTACACCGTGTGAGTTGCTCACAAGCTTATCCACAGATTCTGGGGACTGTCTCACGCCGGAATTTTTCTTGACTTCACGGGTTGGAAAGGAGGGATGGGGAACTACGCGGACGGCTTCAGCCCGGTTCGTGCCGCGATTTGCGTGAGCAACTGCCCCTTGGCCTCATGGATCCACACCTCCAACCGAGGAAACAGGTGTTGCAACGGTCCGGTGAACGGCCCGATGAGCACATCGTTGCGCTCGGCGAACATGCCGTCCTCGTTCGCAATCTGAAACTTTCGATCCGCGATGGCCCGCGAAAGGAGTTTGCTGATCATCAATTGCTGCCCCGGGCTGCCGCCCGTCAACCCCAACACCTTCACCTTGCAATACTCCAACTCATCCGGAATCGAAACCTTGATGCGGACGGCGTGTGCGGTCGGCCACTGCGGACGCTGAACGGCATAGTCGTAGGAGAAGACCGGCTCACGTGGTTCTCGGAAGGGTCCGTGGACTTCGAGAATCGTCGGCGCCTCATTCATCGCTTCAACTCGAGTTTGATGAATGTCACTTCCCCTTCGCCTTGGGTCGGACCGCGCCACTGACGCAACCCGTCATGAATGTTGTAGAGATTTGTGTAGCCGCGTCGGCCCAAAAAGTCGCACGCCAACCGGCTGCGTTCGCCGCTCGAGCAGTACACGAATACCTTTTCGGCCTGATCCGAGATCTCATCGCGATAGCGCTGGTCCAGTTCTTCGAACGGAACGAGCTTCGCTCCGGGGATGCGCCGCGCCGCGTACTCCTTTGGCGTCCGCACGTCGACGATCATGATATCCGACACCCGGCCGTCCATATCAAGGATCTGCTGCGCCTCGGCCGCTGGAATATCGACATAGAGACGGCCTGACCGAATCAATTCGGACACAACCGGTTTGCCGGTGCTGATATTGCTCACTTGCCACCGCAATGGCTCCACTGAAGCCGCGATGTCCTCCGGAACGCGCTTCACGCGGCTTTCGAGATAGTAATGATCGCGCCTGATTCGTTTGACGTCTTTCGTGACAGCCGTCACCCTCCAGAGCGCGAGCGCCGCCACAACAAGCGCGAGCACGGCTATGACGGAAACAAAGCTCTCCATGGCTTTTCCTCGTTGGGTCGCAATTCCGGTACTACGTTGGGGGTACTATAGGCAGCACATCTCCTCATCGCAAGAGGGCTCTGCGGAGCAGTGCTTCCCGGCTACAATCAGCTCATCCCCACGCCTGCTCGCACGCGTGCACCACTCGCTCGCCGGTCTCGACACCGTCCCGAATACAATCCGGAATCCCGATTCCTCGATAGGCCGCGCCCGTCAAATAAAGCCCGTGGTGTTGCGCCGTGAGAGCGAAGAGCCGGTCCATCCGCGCAAGGTGCCCGACGTGGTATTGCGGCATCGCGCGTTCCCACCGGGTGACGATCGTAAAGCGCGGCGCGTGGCGAAGGCGTGCAATGGCCACAAGGTCATCACGGACGCGTGTCAGCAGCGTCTGATCGTCCGCTTTGACGATCGCCTCCCGCCCCATCCCGCCGACATAGCAACGCACTGAGAGCGACCCGGCCGGCGCACGCTCGGGCCACTTCAAGGAACTCCAGGTCGCGGCCAGCAGATCACGGCCTTCAACACGAGGCACGACGAACCCGTAGCCTCTCACGGTTCCCGGCAGGTCGCGCGTGTCGTAGCCGAGTGCCACCGTGGCGGTCGAGACATAGGGAATGGCCGCGAGTAACGCCGCTGCCTCTCGGTTGATCACGCTGAGCAAGTCGGCAGCGACATACGCCGGTGTGGCGAGCACGACCAGGTGTGCGCGGATGGCTTCTCCGTCCTCCAGCCGTATTTCGTAGCCGTGGTGCACCTTGCCGCCTTCTTCCGATAAACCGATGGCGCGCCGCGCTACGATCATCTGGACGCCCGCTGCTTCGAGCCGACTGACCAGCGTCTCGACCAACCTCCCCAACCCCCCGCGCAAGGTTACGAACATCGTTCGCCGCTCCTGCGCGGGTGCGATCGCCTTCCGGGCACGGCTGCCGGCCCACATGCCACGAATGATGCTGCCGTAGTGCTGCTCCAACTCGACAAAGCGTGGAAAGGTCGCCACAAGGCTCATTTGTTCGGCATCGCCGGCATAGATGCCGGCCATCAGCGGTTCGATGAAGTGCGCGAATGCCTCCTGACCAAAATGGCGCCGGAAGAACGACGCGACCGACTCATCCGCCAACACACGACGCTTCGGCGAGACGAGATCGAAACCCATGCGGAACGCGCCGCGCCAGGACACAATTCCACTGCGAAGGAACGGTCCCAATTGTCCGGGCGCGAGCGTGACGAGTCCTTCCGGCAGGGGCCGCAAGCGACCTTTCGTGAACACGAAGGCCTTCTCGGCGGTTGGATTCGTGTTGGTCAGTTCGTCTTCAAGCCCAAGGTCGCGGCACAAGGCCAAGGCAGCCGGCTTCTGGGAAAGAAAAGAGTCGGGGCCCGCTTCCACGATGAAGTCGTCATGGTGGCGGGTCAGGATTTTCCCGCCCCAGCGGGTATCGGCTTCAATTACAGTGCAGGTGATTGGAAGCCCGTCGGCAGCCGCGCGCCGCTGGACCGTCCAGGCCGTCGCAAGGCCGGCGATGCCTCCACCGATGATGACGACGTGTTTCGGAGCGACGGGCACGGGCGATCAACCGACGAGCGAGGTCCGTTGTTCCTCCACGAGCGAGGCAAGCACGTCGATGAGGGCTGGGCTGGCATTCAACATCGGCATCCGTTCGAGCTGCATGCCGTGACGGGCCGCGAGCCGCTTGAACTCGATGTCGATGTCGTACAGCACTTCCAGGTGGTCGGACAGAAAGCCGATTGGCGCAATGAAGACATGTCGATGCCCTTCGCGGCGTAACTCGTCGAGCGTGGCTTCCACGGTCGGGCCAAGCCACGGTTCATCGGAGCGGCCTTGGCTTTGATAGGCCAGGCGCGCAATGGCCGGGCGGAGCCGGTCGCAGAGGGCCTCCATCGTGGCGCGCACCTCGCTGGGATACGAATCACCGGTCTCTACGATACGCTCGGGCAAACTGTGTGCGGTGAACAGAATCGGCACGGTCCCGCGCACCTCGGCGGGAAACTTGCTCAAGCCCTCGCTGATCCGGTCGGCCACGGCGGCGAGGAAACCCGGATGGCGATACCAGCCCGCGACATAGCTGATGGGAAAGTCTCCGCCCACCGCGGCGCGAGCCTCTTCCACTTTTTTCCGATAGGCGCCGGTGCTGAGGGCCGAGGCTTGCGGCGCCATCGCGATGGCGATCAACCGTTCGGGCAGCTCATCGGCCAGCTCGGCATACGCTTGCTTGATATACGGATGCCAGTGCCTCATGCCTACGGCGACGCGATACCCCTCGCCACCGGGCCCGTTCAGCTTTTGTTCCAGCTTTCGCGCGACCTCCCGCATAATGCCAAGCACGGGGGATTTCCCTCCCGTCAGTCGATACCGCTCGCGAATGGCTTCGACGAACTCGGGCGGTGTCGGTCGGCCGCCGCGGACATCGAGGAGATACGGCTCGACATTCTCCAACGTATCGGGACCGCCCATCGCCATCAAGAGCACAGCCGTCGGTCTCAGTGGTCCCGGACTCATCTCGTGCTCAGCTTATGGACGAAGTCAATGGCGGCGGCCACATTCTCCACCGGGGTGTTCGGCAGGATGCCGTGACCCAGATTGAAAATGTGCCCCGGTCGGCCGCCCGCCTCTGCCAAAATCTTCTCGACTCGGCGCTCAATTTCATGCAGCGGAGCAAACAAGGCGACCGGATCGAGATTGCCCTGCACCGCCACATCGTCCCCCACGGTCTTCCATGCCACATCGAGGGGCACGCGCCAATCAATGCCGATCACATCGCCGCCGGCCTTTCGCATTAACCCAAGCAGCCCCGCCGTGCCCGTGCCGAAATGGATGAGCGGGACGCCTTCCCGTTTGAGGCTCGTAAAGATCAATTGCACATGCGGCAACACATATTCGGCGTAGTCGTCCGGCGCGAGGCATCCCACCCAGCTATCGAAGAGTTGCACGGCTTGCGCGCCGGCATGAATCTGCTGCCGCAAATATCCCGTCACCACGCGGGCGAGCTTGTCCATCAGTCGATGCCAGGTCTCCGGCTCGCGGTACATCAGCTGCTTGGTCGCCACGTAGTTGCGCGAGCCGCCGCCTTCGATGGCGTAGCTCGCCAAGGTGAACGGGGCGCCTGCAAAACCGATGAGCGGCACCCTGCCATCCAGCGCTCGGCGGGTGACTCGAATCGCGTCGTACACATAGCGGAGCTCCTGGCCATCGATCACCGCCAGTCGGTCGACCGCCGCACGGCTCCTGATCGGATTGTGAATCACCGGCCCTTCGCCTTCCGCGAACTCCAACTGAAGGCCCATTGCCTCGAGCGGCAGCAGAATATCCGCAAAGATGATGGCCGCGTCCAACGGAACCCGTTCAATCGGCTGCAGCGTCACTTCCGCGGCCAGGTCCGGCGTCTTGCAGACCTCCAGGATCGAATGCTTCGCGCGGACCGCCTGATACTCCTGCATATAGCGCCCGGCTTGGCGCATGAACCAGACCGGCGTGCAATCAACCGGTTCGCGGCGACAGGCTTTGAGAAATCGATCGTTGTTCATGATTCAGATAGACGTGAAGCGCCGTGCCTTGCGGCTGGCGCATTGTAGAGACCGAAGCGACGGGGTGTCAATGAAAGCCGCTGTTGATTTCGCCTTGCTGGGCAATCGAAGATGCTCACAAGGAAAGCCATGGGGACAGTTTCCTACAGCCCGCGCATCGGCATCAGTCGATGCCTGCTCGGCGATGAAGTCCGATACGACGGAGGGCACAAGCGCGACGTGTTCCTCACGGATATTCTCGGTCCACATGTCGAGTGGGTGGCCGTGTGTCCGGAGGTTGAAGCCGGTCTCGGTGTGCCACGGGAGCCGGTTCGCCTGGTGGCGGCCGGGTCCTCGGTCCGCGTCATCGGCGTGACCAGTGGTTCCGACCACACTGATCGGCTGCGGCGATGGTCTCAAGGACGGCTGCGGGACCTCGAAGCCCTGCACCTGTCGGGCTACGTGTTCAAGAAAGATTCGCCAAGCTGTGGGATCGACCGGGTTCGTGTGTACAGGCGCAATGACGTCACTCGATCGGGCGTCGGCATCTTCGCGAAGGCCTTCACCGAACGGTTCCCCTTGATTCCGGTAGAGGACGAAGGGCGGCTGCATGACCTAACAGTACGTGAACACTTTGTTGAACGCGTGTTCGGCTACTGGCGCTGGCAACAGTTTCGGCGAGCCCGTGCGACACGCGCCGGGCTGATCGCGTTTCACACGCGGCACAAGTTTCTCCTACTCGCACATAGCCGCGAACATTGCGAGACGCTAGGCCGCCTCGTGGGAGAGTTATCAGCGCGACCCTTGGGAACCCTGCTCGCACGCTACGCCTCGGGGTTCATGTCGGCCCTCAAGGTCCCCGCGACGCGGCGGACCCACGCGAACGTGCTCCGTCCCTTGGTCGGGCATTTCACGAACCGCCTGAACAGCCCTCAGAAGAACGAGATGCTAGAGCTTGTCGAAGACTACCGCCGGGGACATGTGCCGCTGATCGCACCGATCACGCTGATCAAGCACTACGCCACGCTGTTCGAGCTGACGTACTTGAGCGAGCAGGTCTACCTTGCACTGCACACAAAGGAGCTGATGCTGCGCAATCACAGCTGAGGACTAGACCCAGTCGGAGTCGCTTCTCTCTCGGGCCGGTCTCACGAGCGGTTGGAGGGTCTGACGGATCGCCGCGATTTCTGCATCAAGCTCACGACTCTCGTGCTCAGAAAGAATCCGGGCGTCCTCAGGGCGGAGTTCGATCCGGTAGTGGTTCTTCCGCGACGAAAACCATTCGATGTACGGGTGCGGCGTCAGATGTGGATGGGGATCGAATGAAATCAAACTGACTTCACCGATCTGGGGCGTCTCCATATCACCGAGGACATGGGCGGCGAGGTCCTCATCGGCGAACGACGAGTTCCGAAAACGAATCGCATGTCCCGCAATCTCACCACGAAAGTTCCCGGTCAAATAGATGTCGACGGGGCCGATCGCCGCAAATGTGATCCGACCGACGACGGAGCCGTCCTCACGATTGTCGAGAAACCCTTCTTTCACCCACCGGCTGTTCCCGAATTTTTGTGCCATGCTATTCGGCAAACGATCTGCAGGCGTCTGCATCGTTCTCGGCCCGAAAAAGTCCTCGACGTATTGCAGCGAATACGCCTCCGGTTTTTTCGCGCCTGCGGCCTCGCATCTGCCCGCACCTCCTTTGCCTCATGTACTCACTTCCTTTCAGACAACCCTACGGGGCGACCGCCGCGGGCGGGGCGGCGGCCTCCGGCGCGGGTTCCAGCTTCGGGGCCAGTGAACCAAGGACCACGCCGGCGAGAATCAACGCGCTCCCCAGCCACGCCTTCGTCTCCAGTTGTTCGCCAAGGAAGTACCAGGCGAGCCAGGCCGCATACGCCGGTTCGAGTGAAAAGATCAGCGCCACGCGTGGAGCAGGGACGAGCCGCTGCGCCCAAATCTGAACACCGAATGCGGCCGTCGCCATCACGCCCGTGACGACCAGGCTGACGAGCAGTACGGAGGTGGGAGCAAAGGCGCCCGCCGGTGCTGCTTCAATCTGCATCGTCGGCAGCATGAGACCGCTGACGAACGCCATCTGCCAGAAGAAGAACGAGAGCGGGTCGCCCTCTCGCGTGTAGCGTTCCAAGCACGCGATGTGGGCGGCAAAGGCTGCGGCGCAGCCAAGCGTCAGGAGATCCCCGATGTTAAGCGAGACGCGAGGATCGACAAGGAACCACAGGCCCACGGTGGCGAGGCCCGCGGAGGCCCAAATGCGCGTATCGGATCGGCCGAGGATCAGTGGGACGAAGACCACATAGAGGGCGGTGATGAAGGCTGAGTTCGACGCCGTGGTGTAATGAATGCCGACAGTTTGCAGGACGTACCCGAGAAACAACCAGATGGTGGCAATTCCACTCCGTCTCAAGGTATCGCGATCAGCGCGTAGCCCCGAGCGAACCAACACCACGATCCCGAGGACGCAAACCGTGCCCAACACAAACCGCAGGAAGAGAAACGAGAGCGGCGGAATCTGCTCCAGAGCGGCCTTGGTCGCAGGAAAGGTGGCGCCCCAAATGAACGTGGTCAACAATAGTGCGAGCTGCGGCATCGTCAGAAGAAGTGCTAAGTTTTGAGTGCTGAGGCGCCCGGCGTCACGAATAAGTGACGCCACGCTTGGGCGCGCCGGCGAGATGGTGAGCCGACCGTGTCTTCCTGAGTTTAAAAGAATCGAGCTGACACGACAAGACAGCCGGAATTAAGACAGTGTAGAGTGTTAAGTGCGGAGTTTAGAAAAACAGAGCGATCGCACAAAACTGTGTTGGGTAAGCTTTGAGGGCTGTGATTAGGAAGCACAAAAGGTGAGCCTCAACGCCCGTTCAGAACTCAATTCCCGACAACTCAGCACTCGCGACTCGGCACTTCCCTACGGTTTACACAGCGAGCAACGCTTTTGAAACGTCACGCCGGCCTGTTCCATCGCGGCCAAGGCCCGCTCCTTATCGGGATAGTCGAACCAGCCGCCTTCCCAGAAATCCTTATAGACGTGCACGGCCGGCACTTCCGAGCACCGATCACGGTGAAGCGTCGCGCGATCGATCGAACGAGCAATGTGCACCCAGTACGTCATATCGAGTGGCCCTACTAACGGTCTCAAACCGTATCACGTACGGCAACCCGGTCGCAATTGAGTTTGTTCCGTGAGGCAGTGAACGCGGGGTGAGGCGGCCGGGACTTAGGGGAGGAGCTGCCACTCATCCTTCTCGATGAACACTTTTGCGCCGGTTTCCAGCTTCTTGACATCGTCCTTTTCGAACAGCCGCATGTACCGCTGGATGCGGTCCGGATCGTCGATCCGCTCCTCCTGCATCATCCCGCTCGACAGCTTGTATTTCCGAATCAGCACCGGCATACCATCCTCCTTGCCTCCTTGCATTTCGCGAAGTGGCTACGATACCCGACGATTCCGTGGGAGGTCAAGGTCTTCACCACCAAACGGTCAGTGACGCGCAAACCCGTCCTGCAATGAGCATAGCGGGCGGGCCGAGCCATCAGTTATAATGAGCCGTTCGTCTTCCCCACAAGGAGCACGCTATGCCTCTGTACGAATACCGATGCGGCGCCTGCGAGGAGCAGTTCGAAGTCACCCAGTCCATCGGAACGCGGGCCGAAGACACCGTCTGCCCTCATTGCCATGCACGCCAGGCCACACGCCTGATGTCCGCCTTCGCATCGAAAGTCGTGGGCGACCATAAGCCCGGCTTCAACGAAATGAAGGCGGACAGCATGATGAAAGAGCGTGTGGACAAGTTCAAGAAACTGCCCCCGGCCTTCGGCAAACGTACCCCGCCTCCGGCGATTTCGGACGTCTTTGGTGGATCGCCGGCACCGAAATCATCCGGGACGAACTAAAGGCATTGCGGTCATGAACCAGACGCACCGTCTCGCCGCCGCCATATTTTTGCTCGCTTCCGTGCTCGTTCCAACGGCTCACGCCGGCGACGCCTCGGGGCAAATCGTCATCGCCGGGAACGGCCCCGAGCAATTCGCCATGGAGCAGTTGGCCCGCGCGTTCGAAAAAGCGAATCCGCGCGCCTACGTCGATATTCAATGGGACAATAATTCAAAGCCCGTCGAATTGGTGAAGTCCGGGCAGGCGCAGATCGCCGTCACGGGCAAGGAGGACGGGGACCTGCGGGCCATTCAAGTCGGCTGGGACGGCATCGCCGTGATGGTTCACCTCTCCAACAACACGAAGGAACTGACGACGCAACAGGTGGCCGACATTTTTAGCGGCAAGGTGAAGGTATGGTCAGACGTCGGCGGGCCGGACACGAAAATTCTCGTGATCGATCGTCCACGCAATCGCAACATCAAAGACACCTTTGAGCAGCATTTGGGCATCCAGAAAGTTGAGGCCGGCAAGGTGATCGGCCCCGATGACAAGGCCATCAAAGCGGTCGTGGGCACGTTGCCGCCGCTGTCTGCCGTGACGTACGTCTCGCTGGGGCCGGCGCTGGAGGCCGTGAACAGCGGTGTCGCGGTCCGGCTTGTCCCCATTGATAAGGTCGAAGCCGAGGAGCCGCCGGTCAAGGATGGGCGCTACAAGCTGCGCCGGCCTCTGCTGTTGCTGACGCCGAAGACACCGAATCCCGCCGTCGAAGCGTTTGCGGCATTTGCGCTGTCAAAGGAAGGCCAGACGATTATCGATAACGAGGGATATACGCCGCTCAGTCCAAGTAAGTAACGTTCAGCTTAATAGGCTTCATCCTACCGTTCTTTTTCTTCATCGAAGGAGGCTCTATGCGATATCGTTCGCTGCTCATTGCCGGATTCATGATCGTCGTCGCGCCGATGCTGTCGATCGCGCAGACCCAGGAAGGGGGGACCGCAGGGCAAGGTGCCGGCACGGAAATGGAGGGTTCGGGATTCGGCGCCTACGATACGGAATCGATCAAAGGGTTCGATGAGCAAAAAGTCACGTCGGACCCGGTCTGCGACCGAAGCAAACGGCCGCGGATCATCAAGGTGGAACCCGACGAAGCCAAACCGGGCGACAAGGTCACGATCAAGGGCGAAAACTTCGGCACCAAGGAATGCCTGCACAACGTCTCGTTCAGCTCCGCGCCCGGTGAAAAAGTGCAGTACACGTACGTGAACGACGGCACCATCGAAGCCACGGTGCCCAATTCCAAAGCCGGCATGAGCTTCGTGATCGTCGTCGCCGGCAGCGGCAGCGCGCAATCCAAGCCGGTGCTGATTCAGAATAAGTAACGGGATTCACACTACACAAAGGCCGGACACAAAGGCCGGGAAGAAGCATTCTTCCCGGCCTTTTCTTGTCCGTACCAATCCTCCCTACGATCGGCCGGCTTTCGTGCACCGAGGAGTCCTCGGCATTGCGATTGGAGCCAGCTGGTTACAATCGTGGCCATTGTGGTCTGGACAAAACGATGGACCAAGCGGGACCACTGGATGAGAGCAGCATTTGCTTGCGACTTCCTCGTCCGAGGTCCCTTGCTGATCACCTTGTTGCCGTCAGTGAAGTTTGCTACAGTGAGCTGCGAACAGTCGCGAACTCATGACAACGATCCACATCAAGACGCCATATCCGGAACAAGCCATTCCGCTCGTGAAAGAGGCCATTGAGCTAGAGAAAAAACTCGTGCGTGGCAGCCTGGCCACGACCAACGAACGTATTGCGGCACTCGCTCAGGAATTGCGCGTGGACGAGCATGCGGTGCTGGCGGGGACGGTTCCTCGGACCGAAGCGAATGAAATGGCCCTTTTGGAATTGGAAGGCGAATTAGCGATTCGTACTTCTCTTGAGGACGCGCTCCGGAGCTTGGATTCCTTGGAACTGTGCAGCTAACGCTGTATGCGGATAGGATTCGCGCTCACATTCTCCAGACGCCCAATGTCCTCTCTCATTCGCTTGCCTACGACGATCGGCCTCCGGCAGCGGGACTGGTGAAAGGGACGGTCATCTTTACCGATGGTTCTCGGTTTCACTTCAAAGAGTTTCTCCGCCTAACTGGCCCGGTCATCAAGCTGAAATACGCGTATCATTGCATTTCCGCGAGCGGCCCCCTTGTCTTCCGTTACGATAATGCGTTCGATCCCGCCGCGAAGCATCTTACAAGTTATCCGCACCATAAACATCTGCCGGACAGCATTGTGTCCTCGGACTGCCCTCCGTTCGACCAAGCCCTGAGCGAAGCAGCACGCTTCGTCAAGCGTTGCTGAATCGCGTTCTACTTTTTCGGGTGAGGCGAAGCGCAGCGACTGGATGAAAAGATGAATCTACCGTCCATTCGGCCAAAGAGTTTCAACGGCGAACCCGAAAGAACATCGCGAGAGAAGGACCGACGAGAAAGCACTCGCGGTGACGAGCAGCCCTATGCTGATGCAATGCTTGATTGCAAGACCCGACCCTCGAACTAAGTTGTGTTGTTTAGATACCTATGTGCTGAGCCCTAGACCTGCTATAGTTCCTCCTCATCGAACGGCGTTCAGCGTGCTGTTAGGTACTGAAGCGACTGTCGTCCAATGGGGAGGGATGGAGATGAAGGACGAGCTACAAGAGCTTCGAGATGATCGAGCCGCACTTCTGCAGGCCCTCAGAGGGGCGGTAAAGCTCATTGATGCTTTGTTGAAGGGACACGAGTTGATCGAACAACAACACTCGATTGGGCTATTTTCGAAGGAAGACCTTGACCGCTATAGAGTGGGCATGAAGGGAGCTTGAGGAGATGTTACGGGGATGATCAATCATCTCTCTACCTTAGTTCAAGTTCTCGGTGCAGATTGGTTAAGAAAGGCGAACGAGCGGACCGAGTTTCTCAACAAACATCTGCCTTGGTTCCAGCAACTCAATCATGATCTCAGGATCCTTGTGCGTTAAAGCAAGACCTGACCCTTGGTTTACTCGTCCCCGCCATCGCAGCCTTGTAGTACTTCCCCCGCACCCCGTCCTTTAGTTTGGACAGATCGTACTCAGCGCGAAGCTCATTAACGGTTTTCTTCCGATTCTTTCCTCATATTGCAATCGCTCCTTGCGTGTAGCCTTCGAGCGCTGATTATGCGAATCCGGTGGTCTCGCTCGCAATGTGAAATGAACAGCACCCGCTGCTTCGAAGATGCCCCAATGGTGATCGCACGGTCTTCCTCATCCGAGTGGTCTAGGTCCGCGAATGTGAGCGCCAACGGATCAAGAAACGCAGAGGAAGCTTCAGGAAGTGATACCTTTTGTTTACGAACATTTTCCGCCGCTTTCTCAGCGTCTCATTCATTGATCTCATGGCGAGGCTATCACGAATCGACTCTTCTGTGAACCGTCACGCTGGAGATCCGCGAGCAGCGTTCCGAGAATGTGACGTCGGGCGACAAAGTCACGATCAAGGGCGAAAACTTCGGCACGAAGGAATGCCTGCACAACGTTTCGTTCAGCTCCGCGCCCGGTGAAAAAGTGCAGTACACGTACGTCAACGACGGCACCATCGAAGCCACCGTCCCCAATTCCAAAGCCGGCATGAGCTTCGTCATCGTCGTCGCCGGCAGCGGCAGCGCCCAATCCAAGCCGCTCAGCTTCTCCACTACTTTCCGCAGGATGGCTTTGCGGTATGGCTTGATAGAGCTCCCACAGTATTTCGAAACACCGCTGCCTGTAATGGGTGAGATCAACGATTAAATGGGTGAAACGTTGACACAGCCGATTCAGAAAGAGGCTGCCATGGCCTGATATGGCCGAAAGCGGGAACATCTTTGACGCACCCTGGCAAGCCAAGATTCACCGGTGTCGTTCCCCTGGCCTAAGCGCCACATAAGCACGACGCTTTAACGCATTTGTAGTTTCATCACTTATTTGCTAATCTGCACGTGATGGTGAAGATTTTACCGGCTGGTCCTCACTTCTCTGCCCGCGGAGGATGTACGACTTTTCTGGCCATAGGGCGCCCGCCATAGTTGCCGGTGTTGACCAGCCAGAGTTTTTTCTAAAATAGCCTGCTTCAAACCAGGGCAATGGGTCGTTTCCGACACAATTCTCAGCAACCCTAAAATACGCGTTCGCCTGCTTGCCGTCATTCTTAAGCCAGTCCTTGACTCCCGTAAGTACTTCCTACCTAGGCGGAGCATACTCGAAACGATAGCGTGTGGCTAACGTAATGACAGTTAACCTTACGTACATAGTATGTCGCTTTCCCGCCCCGGAATACAGCGGAAGTGTCGTCGTTAGAATAAATCCGGACGCGTAGCCTCGAGGTTATCAGGTGGGTGGGTAGGCAGATTAGCGCGGGCAACCTTTTGGCCAATAGAATGCAGCGTCACGCAATATACTTTTTAAAATTATCAGCGCGCTTTTATATTTTCCGAACAACCCTGGGTGAGCACGGCTTCCTGGGGTTCCGATGCGCCCTGGTTCCGGGGAGGAAATTTCAGTAATCCTTAAGCCATACCGGGCTCCCCGAGTTAGCAGCATTATTTCTGAATGCTCATGTTTATACTTGTCGATACCTAATTCGTACAGGTGAGCCTTATACATCCCAATTGCATCAGTGTATCGCGTTCTAAATAATGTATTAATCAGTATAGTAAAAGCCCGGTTTGCGATTTTAGAGGCCCAGTCATCATCCTCTGATGAGGCGCCGTCCTTATATCGAGAGGCAATAACGATATCGTAGCCTTCATTAATCTTATTCAGCAATTTAGGGATGTCTTCTGGTATCGAATTCCCGTCCGGCGAAAATGGAATAATAATTTCTCCACTTGCCTGTTCATACCCTTCCCAGAAGGCCGCCTTAACGCCCTTGCTCTTCTGATCGACAACTTTAAACCCTTCTGAGAGGAGGTATTCTTTTGAGCCGTCTGTGGAATTACCGTCTAAAATCAATATTTCATCACACCAGCTACTCTGTATCCTAGGCATGATCACTTTGAGAGCAGCTATCTCATTCTTTACGGGAACGAAAAGCGTAGCACGCCATCTGTTGTTCATGACATGAGCCATCGCAGGTAATCGGGTTCTGGCATTTTCGGAGCACTGACAGCCCTAGAGATGTGGCAGCCTTGTGAAGGCGCGCAAGCCATCCTCGTCGTTAGGAATCCGGCTGGTGTTTTCCACTAGCATACGCAAACATGGAATAAGCTACTTTCACGAGTGGCACAAATGTTATCACCGCCGACACGCAAACAATTCTGACCACAGCATCAGTGACGTCTGCCCGTTCAGCGCTAAATGTCTGCAGCGTGTCTCCAATATAGGCTATAGCAATTGCGGGTGGAAGAAGAAAGATAAATGTCGCCCAAAGAAAGTCGCGATTCGATAGTGACGTCAGTCCCAGGAGATAATTCAAGGGTCCGGTTGGAATAACAGGGCTGAGCCTCGCAAGCGCTACAAACCTCCAGCCGTTCCGTTGAAACTCTTTGTGCACATGAGTTGCCCACTTTGTCTCGAAATGCTCTGTCAGAAGTGCACCGAGGAGATGCCGTGCCGCGAGGAACGAAATCCAACCACCGAGAGTGGCACCAATGGTAGAATAAACGCCGCCTGCAAGCGCACCCCAAAAGAATCCTCCAGCAAGGTTTAACGGTAAAGACGGGAATGCCGCGATGACAGAAACGGCATAGAACAGGACGAAAACAAAAATCGTGGACTTGGGATGGTCATCACGATATTGTTCGATTACATCTGGGTGGAGTGGAGGAGATGGTCCCACAATGGTCAACAAGAGAGCGACGATGATTAATAAGACGACTCCTAATCTACGGAAGCCGATTCTGCGTAGTGTCTCTTTTGTTGTTTGCAAGGCCAAGCCTGAGCAGAACTGCAGATGTCGGCAACCTCTGGTCCAAGCACTATGCCGATGATACTGAGAAAAGCCGGGCGTGAGTGTACCGAATTTCGGGTTGAAACGCCAGTCCTTATCTATCAAGTACCACCTTGTAACTACATCTCCTGAGCCTCGTGGGCCCCGCAGCGATTCTGTTCTATTCCGGGATTGCCAATCGTCCCGCGCTGATCGTGTGTTGACTCCATACCAGTGGCATATGCTATTGGCACTATTCGCCTCATGGGGGG
>NZ_CEFZSK010000017.1:0-58194 GCF_979581665.1 Nitrospira sp. Vd2
ATCCTGGCCAGCGTGGCTCGATTTTGTCAGCGCACTTCAGAGACAGGACACTAGGTATGGAAGATTCCGATATTTTTGCTGGTAGTCCAATCCATAGCCCACCACGTACTGATCAGGAATTTCGAACCCGACATAGTCAATCGTGACGTGTTTGCTGCGGCGCGTCGGTTTGCTCAGGAGCGCGCACACCTTGATCGACTTGGGCTTTCGTTTCTCGAGCGTGTTGATGAGAAATTGGACGGTCAAGCCGGAGTCGACGATATCTTCCACCAACAGCACATCGCGGCCCGCGATATCCTCGGTCAAATCGGTCACCATTTTCACCTTGCCGGAACTCTTCGCTTTGCCGGCGTAACTGGTGACCACGAGGAAATCCACCCGGAGCGGAATCCGAATCGCACGGGCCAGGTCCGCGTAGAACGCATAGGCGCCTTTCAGGATCCCGACGAGAATCAGATCGCGCCCGTCGTAATCGGAGGTAATTTGCCGGCCGAGTTCGCGAATCCGCGTCCGCATCTGCTCTTGCGTGACGATCGGCCGTCCGAAGATCCGTTCCGTGGTCATGGCTTCTCCTTCGCGACGGTCGCGGTCTGTTCACTCACGGTCAGACGCAAGACGCGCGTGGTGGAATCGGTCACGCGAAACCGATGGTCGAGGTGATGGCCGACGACCCACACGATACCCTCCGGTGCGACGACGAGTGGAACGCGATGCCGGAGATCACGCGGGACCCGTCGATCAGTGAAGAGATCTTGCAGCTTTTTTTGCCGTCCGCCCAATCCTAACGGGCAAAACCGATCCCCACGCCGCCAGCCACGAACGTTCAGCGTTAAGGTCAACCGGTCGGCATCGACCATGGCACGCAATGGGTCGTGATCCATGCAAAACGGCTCCTTTCGATCCCAGTGTACCAAATCAGCCGAGATCCGCTGACGTGTTGCCGGCCAGTCGATCATGGACGGAACGGGCAGCGCGACGCTCTCCTCCTGATGAATGGACGGGAGCCGCCCCTCAAACTCCCCCCCATCCGTTAGGCGCAAGATCCGCAACTTGTCATAGTCATGACTGACGTGGATGCCGGCGAGAACAGCCGAACTGCCCGATGGGAGATCCCCGGCGCACCGCAGCGTCTCGGATACCGCGGCCAGTGAGGGAGGATAAGCAGTGCCGGAGACTCGCTGCAGCGCCTGGCGGACGATCCGGCGTTGCAGTGCGAGAGGCTGTAACAACAACAAGTCACGATGCAGCACCAACTGCCCAGACGCCTCTTCCGCCGTCAGGGACTGCAACGCTCCCGCCGCAGTGTGATCGAGATATCGGTCCTCATCTCGCAAGATGGCCGCCTGGCGGGCGAGCACCTCGACGATCGAGGGATTGACTTCACGGAACAGCGGTAAGATCCGGTGGCGAACGAGATTTCTTCGATACTTCACCGTGCGATTACTCGAATCCTCGCGATGGGCAAGGCCGCGTTCGCCAAGGTACTGGAGAATCTGCCGACGAGTCACCTCAAGCAACGGCCGGATGAAACCGGGCGGCCGCGTCCACGGGATGCCGGCCAAGCCGCGAGTCCCCGTCCCGCGCAACAGCCACAAGAGCACGGTCTCCGCCTGGTCGTCGAGCGTATGGCCGAGCGCCACTTTCGTCCAACCCTCTCGTCGCTGGATAGTTTCCAGCGTCTGATATCGAAGAGTCCGTGCCGCCGCCTGTCGCGAGGCACCGTGCCTGGCATCCGACGGAAACGAAAGTGATGTGCAGAGACACGGGATGCCGAGTCGACGACAGAGATCGACGACGAACTTCTCATCCGTATCGGACTCCTCGCCACGCAGCCCGTGATTCAGGTGCACACCTTTCAATGTGAGATCAAACGAAGGAGCCAACTCGTGAAGGACCGACAACAGGGCGACTGAATCCGCACCCCCCGAAACCGCGACCAGGACGCGATCACCACGCTGAAGAAGGCGGTGGGCACGAATCGCCTGGACGACCAATCTCCTCATCGCCGGTTGCCGTTCCGTTACCATGGTCATTCGGTTACTCCAGCGCCATTGTCGGTACAGCCTTCAATGCTTCGCGTGCCTGGCGTACATCGAGGCTGATTTGAGCTGAGAGTTCCGCCCCGGTCTCAAACACCATATCGCCCCGCAAGCGATCGACGAACCGCACGCAGATCTCTTCTCCATAGAGTGCGGCCTGCTCATCCAGCAAATAGACTTCGAGCAACCGCTCGCCCGGACCGAACGTCGGGCGCGTGCCGATATAGGCCACCGAATCGTAGACACGCTCCTTCCACAGCGTCACGGCCGCATAGACGCCGTCACCGGGAATGACGCGCTCCGGCGGCAGGCGCAGGTTTGCGGTCGGCCAGCCCAAGCTCTGCCCGCGCTGCTCCCCGTGCAACACGCGACCTTTGAGCTCATAGAGCCGGCCCAGACAGGCCGCCGCCTCTCGGACTTGTCCTTGCTGAATCAGCGTCCGAATCCGTGTCGAGCTCACGATTTCTCCCTCGACGGTAACCGGGGGGACGGCATGCACCATGAAGCCGCCCTGCGCGCTGAGCCGCACGAGATCGGGCAGACGACCCGCACGCTTTGCGCCGAAGGCAAATTGCTCACCGACGAACAACTCGCGCACCCGCAGCGTATCGTGAAGGATGCGGGACACAAACGCTTCCGGCGCCAGCGCGGCAAAGGCCGGATCGAACGGCAGGCACAACGTTTCGTCGATTCCGAAATCCTGAAGTCGCGCCAGTTTTTCCTCCATCGAGATCAACAGCCTCAGCGGCGTCGTGGGGGAGAGCACGCGGAGCGGATGGGGATCGAACGTCAGCACCATTGCGGTGCCGTCTTTGGCCCGCGCCGTCTTGATCACCGTGTCCAACAGCTGCTGATGCCCGCGATGGAGGCCGTCGAAATTACCGATCGTCAAGACGGGATACGGTTTCGGGGTATAGTCGGGCAGGCGGCGGATCAGATTCATGGACAGAGCGCACTCACCCGTTTAACACCTTGGCCGCATCTTTCGCGAAGTAGGTCAAAATCAGATCGGCTCCCGCGCGCTTGATCGAGGTCAATGACTCCATCATCGCTCTTGGTTCGTCGAGCCAGCCCGCCCGCGCCGTCGCCTTGATCATGCTGTACTCGCCGCTCACCTGATACGCGGCGACCGGATGCTGAAACCGCTCCCGCGCCGCGGCAATGATATCCAAGAACGGCAGGGCCGGCTTCACCATGATGATGTCCGCGCCCTCCTCGATGTCCAGCTCGATCTCCCGGATCGCTTCCCGTGCATTCCCCACATCCATTTGGTAGGAGCGGCGATCGCCGAACTTCGGGGAGGAGTCGGCGGCATCACGAAACGGCGCATAGAAACAGGACGCGAATTTCGCGGCATACGCCATGATCGGCACATCGGTGTAGCCATGACGGTCCAGCTCATCGCGGATGGCCGCGACGCGTCCATCCATCATGTCGGACGGTGCGACTATATCGGCACCCGCCTCGGCGTGCGTCCTCGCCATGGCGCGAAGACAATCGAGCGTTTCATCGTTGATGATTCGGCCGTCCCGGACGATCCCACAGTGGCCGTGCGTGGTGTACTCGTCAATGCAGACATCGGTGATCACGACCAGGTCTGGCAGCCGATCCTTGAGCGCGCGCACCGCTTGCTGCACGATGCCATTCTGGTCGTAGGCCGACGTCCCGCGCTCATCCTTCCGATCCGGGATGCCGAACAGGATGACGGCCGGCACCCCGGCCAGATGCACCTCGGCCGCTTCCTTGATCAAGAGATCCACCGACCACCGGTATTGCCCGGGCATCGAGCCGATTTCTTCGCGCCGGTCCCGGCCGGTGGTGACGAACATCGGATAGATGAAATTCGAGGGCGAAAGCGTCGTCTCGCGCACCATCCGACGCAGCCCTTCACTCTGCCGGAGGCGCCGCAGACGTTGAGAGGGAAAGCCCATGCTATTTCCTCGGCAGATTCGTCAGAAAGACGACGAGATCACGCACGGAGATCATGCCGACCAACTTGCCGTCGCGTGTCACACCCAGATGACGCAGGTGCTCGCGGGCCATGAGGTCATTGGCGTCCAACAAGGTCTTGTTCTCCTCGATCGTGACGATCGGCGCCGACATGATGTGCTCGACGACGATTTTCGAGGGATCGCCGCCGACCGCCACGGCGCGGCGGACCATGTCCGTATCGGTCACGATCCCGATGATGTCCTTCCCACGTGTGATGAACAAACTGCCGATGTTGCGATCGCGCATGATCTCGGCGGCCTTTCGGACATCCGTATCGCGATCCACCGTCACGAATTTTTCTGCCGGGATCATGAATGACTTCACGGGCACCATGCGTTCATCCTCCTTCTCCTTCTCGAATGCCTATGACCGATGTGAACGAATGTATTCCACGACACCGTCCACCATCGCTGGGATCGTATTTTCCTTCGCCAGAATGGCGACTCGTAACCCTTCTGCTTCCGCCGTCTGCGCGGTAATCGGCCCGATGCAGGCGACCGACACGCCAGCCGTCAAGGCGGCCAACTCGTCCCGGGTCTCGAACAGCGCGCAGAAATTCTTGACCGTTGAGCTGCTCGCAAACGTGATGACGTGTATCGCGTGCTCGCGCAACTGTGCCTTGAGCCGATCGACTTCCAGCGCCGGCCGAATGGTACGGTAGACGGTGACGACGTCGACGTGCGCGCCCGCGGCACGCAATTGCTCAGGGAGTATTTCTCGTGCGACCGCGGCCCGGGCAATCAGGATGCGTTGCCCCCGCACAGTGCCTTGCGTGATCGCCGAGATCAAGCCTTCCGCCTGAAATTCTTCGGGCACGAGGTCGGCTTTCAATCCATACCGACTGAGCTCCTGCGCCGTCCGAGGCCCGATGCATGCGAGTCGCAGCCCGGCCAGCGCCCGAGCATCGCGACCGCGTTCGGTGAGGCGGGTCATGAACGGCCGGACGCCGTTGACACTCGTAAACACGAGCCACTGATAGCGGCTCAAGTCCTCAATGGCCGCATCGACCTCTCGCCAGTTTTCCGGCGGCACCATTTGAATGACCGGATACTCGATCGGCTCCGCACCTTGCTCGGCCAAGAGAGAGGACAGTTCACCCGCCTGTTCGCGTGCACGGGTGACAAGAATGCGGGTCCCGAACAAGGGGCGCGTTTCGAACCAATTCAACTTCGGTCTCAGCTTGACCACGTCGCCGATCACAATGGTCGTCGGCGGCTCAAGCCCCGCGCGCTGCGCCTTCTCCACGATATCGCTCAGCGTTCCCGTCACGGTTCGCTGGTCGGCGCGACTCCCCCACCGGATCAATGCGACCGGAGTATCGTGGCGCTTGCCTTCCTTCGTGAGTTGTTCAACGATGGTCGGCAAGTTCTTCATCCCCATGAGGAAGACGAGCGTCCCTTCCGCCGTTGCCAGGCGCGGCCACTCCAACGCCGAGGCTCCCTTGACCGGATCTTCATGACCAGTCACGAAGGTCACGACTGAGGCCAGCGTGCGATGGGTCACGGGGATGCCGGCATAGGCCGGGACGGCGACCGCGGACGTGACGCCGGGCACGACCTCGAATGGGATCGACGCATCGGCGACCGCTTCTGCTTCTTCCCCTCCCCGCCCGAACACGAACGGATCACCGCCCTTCAACCGCACCACGGTCTTTCCTGCCCGCGCCTTCTCGATCAGCATGCGATTGATGGCGTCCTGAGATTCATAGTTCCCTCGACCGCGCCGGCCGACATAAATTCGCTCCGCTTCTGCTGGTGCATACTGGAGCAAGGCCGGATTGGCGAGGTAGTCATAGACGATGACGTCGGCGCGTGCTAAGCAATCCCGTCCCCGCAAAGTCAGTAAACCGGGATCTCCGGGGCCGGCTCCGACAAGAAACACCTTTCCGGCTGCGTGTCTGATGGCATCAACCTTGAGCGTAGATCTCGCGGAGAATGCCGTCCCCGCCCTTTGCAAGCAAGCGTTCCGCCAACTCGGTCCCCAACATCCGAGCGTCCGAGACGCTGCCTACCACCGTATCGCGAACAATCCTCTTGCCGTCCACACTCGCGATCAATCCATCGAGATGCAGCCGGTCATGATCGATTCGCGCGTGCGCCGCGATCGGGACCTGGCACCCGCCCTGCAGCCGATCCAGCACGGCCCGTTCGGCTGCGACGGCCACATGAGTGACCGGATCATCGAGGGTCGAGAGCAACTGACGCACGAACTGATCGTCTCGTCGCCCTTCGATGCCAATCGCCCCTTGCCCCATTGCCGGCAGGCTGATGTCCAACGGCAGGTACTCGGTCACCCGGCCCTCCCATCCCATCCGTCGCAGGCCGGCCGACGCAAGAACGATCGCGTCGTAATCCCCTTGCTGCAACTTTCGCAACCGCGTATCGAGATTGCCGCGCAGCATCTCGATGTGCAGATCGGACCGCACATGCAGAAGTTGCGATTGGCGACGCAGACTACTCGTACCAATCTTGGCCCCCGTCGGCAATTGGCTGAGCGGCAGATGATCGCGGCTGATCAATGCGTCCCGCGGATCTTCGCGCGGCGGAATACAGAGGATCTCCAACGGCTCCGGCAAGACGGTGGGTACATCTTTCATGCTGTGGACGGCGAGATCGATCTCTCCGCGGACCAGCGCTTCCTCGATTTCTTTGACGAACAGCCCTTTGCCGCCGACCTTCGCCAGCGGGACATCGAGGATTTTGTCCCCGGACGTCTTGATCCGCTGGAGCGTCACGGTGACGTGTGGAGCAATGTCGCGGAGGCGCGATTGCACCCACTCCGCCTGCCAGATCGCGAGTCGGCTCCCGCGTGTGCCGATGACCAGCGAGGCGCGTGATGCGGCCGCGTGGGCCGTCATCGCCTTCCCTCGTCATAAGGGCTGTGAAAGGGGGCGTCACGGGCACCGGGTAGCTTTTCACGGTCATCGACCTGTTTCGTCGGGATCGGCACCATTTCCCGGTAATAGGACGACATCAGCACAAAACTCAGCAGCGCCATGATCACGACCAAGTACGCGAGGACGTCCCAGCGAAAGCCTGGCTTCGGTCGGTAATCATGGCCGCAGCGCGGGCAGTCCGGAACGGGATCGTGGCCCAAATAGGTATGCCGGCATGACGGACACGTAAAAAGTTTGGGAGGCGGCACGGATCACCACACCTGTTCACATCGTACAACGATTCGGCGGCGTGGCTTTGGGCCGATCATCCTCAGTGCCAGCACACGCCCTCGGCGCATCCTTGACCGGCGTCGAGCCATGCGGTGAGAGACCCGGCTCATCGACGAGGCTGAAGAACCGCCGAGCGGCTTCGATGAACAAGGCGCCACTGGCGGAGTCGGCTTCCGCTTTGAGCGTCACAACCGGCCCGTGGAGCAATTTGTTCACGACCGCTCCCGCCAATGCTTCGATCGCTTCGCGATCCTGGAGGGACAAATGCTTGAGCCGGCTCAAGGTTCGTTCCAGTTCGGCCTGTTTGATCTCTTCGGCGCGCTTGCGCAAGGCGACAATCGTCGGCGTGACCTCCAACGATTTCATCCACTGGCGGATCACGTCGACTTCCTCTTCGACGAGACGTTCGGCCTTCCCCGCTTCGGTCCGGCGCTCTTCCCGGTTTTGCTCGACGCGCAACTCGAGATCGTCGATATCGAACAGAAAGGCATTATCGATCTCCTTCACGCCGGGATCGATGTTGCGGGGCACAGAAATGTCGATGAGAAAAATCGGCCGATTCATGCGCAGGCGGACCGCGCGTTGGACGTCCTCGGCTCGGATCAAAGAGTGCGAGGCGCCGGTTGAGCACAGCACGATATCGGCTTCCACCATTTCCTGCCGAAAATCTTCGAATGGAATCGCCGTGCCGTTGAAGCGCTTGGCGAGATCGATCGCACTCATGGCATCGCGGGTCGTGATCATGACCCGACGGACGCCGTTGTTCACCAAATGCCGAGCCGCCAGCTTCGCCATCTCCCCCGCCCCCACGAGCAAGACCGTCTTCTCACCGAGGTTCGAGAAGATCTTCTTGGCCAGTTCGACCGCCGCATAGCTGACTGACACGGCCGCCTCCGCAATGCGAGTCTCCGTCCGGACGCGCTTGGCGACCGAGATGGCCTTCTTCACGAGCTTGTTCAGGATCATCCCGCTCGACTTATGAGTCAGCGCGGCTTCGAAGGCATCTTTGAGTTGACCGAGGATCTGCGGCTCGCCGACGACCATCGAATCCAGACTCGAGGCCACGCGAAACAGATGAGTGATCGCCCGTTCACCCGTGTGCCAATAGAGATGTGGCGTGAGTTCTTCGGACGACAAGGCCAGATGCGTATCGGCGAAAAACGCCTGGACGCCGGCGTAGCCGACCTCGACCTCGTCCACAACCGCGTAGACCTCGACTCGATTGCACGTCGAGAGCAACATGCCCTCTCGGATCCCGGCATAGCCTGACAGGCGGTGCAAAGCCTCCCCAAGCCGGCTCTGCGGCACCGCCAGCTTCTCCCTGATTTCGATCGGGGCCGTCTTGTGGCTCAGTCCGACGACGATGATCTGCATCCTGCTAGACCCCTGAGCCGTGCCCTTTGAGCACAATCCCCATGAACGTCAGGATCACGCCGGCAAAACCGATGATCGTCAAGTACGCCGCCCGCTTCGCCCGCCAGCCCACGGTCAATCTCCCGACGAGCACTGCGAAATAGAAGACCCACGTGACCAATGCCCAGGTCTGCTCGGGATTCCAGTTCACGAAGGTGCCGCGCGCAAACTCCGCGGAGACCGCACCGACGATGATGCCCAATGTCAATAACGGAAAGCCGAGCACGATGGATTGCTGGTTGAGATGATCCAAAAAATCCAGCGGGGGTAGCTTCTTATAAAGGATGTTAAAACGCTTGGACTTGAGCAACCGATCCTGAATCAAGTACATAATGCCGGCGACGAAGGCGACGGCGAAGCCGACGGTGCCCAAAATGCTCAACGTCACGTGCAGCCACAAGGTCTTTAAGACCGGCTCCAGTGTCGAGACCTCTTTCGGCAGTGCGGCGGCCGACAGCAACGAAATCACGGCGAGCGGTAGAATGAACGACCCGAGAATATGAATCCGGTGCCGCAACTCGACGAACAGAAGAACGAAGACCAGACACCACGAAAAAAACGACAGCGCGTCATGCGAACTGGAAAGCGGGATATGGCCCCCGCCCATCTGACTGATCAGCGCGGCGGTGTGAGAAGCAAAGCCAATGGCGGTCACGATCAACGACACCTGGGACAGCGCTTCCGAACGCCGGACGAGATACGCGAGGTAGAACCCGGTGCCCACGAAATAGAGCACGAGCGTGGTCATAAAAAGAATGACCGACATGAATCTATCCTCGCAGAACTTCTGGCAAAAGAATAGTGATGGATAAGCGGTGGATTATAGCTGCTTAAAAAATAACGCGTCAAGGAATCGCGCGGAGATCGATCGATGCGAGATAGTCGCGCAGTGCTTGCGCGGTGCTGGGAAAGGCCAAGTCGCTCCACGGGAGATCAGAAGGAGGGAAGATCTTCGCCTCGAGAGTTTCATCACCGGCGGCGACGGTGCCGCCGATCGCTTCACCTATGTAGACAATGATGATGACGGGGTGCTCGGCATACGAATAGATGTTCAAGAGGCGCGTGACCTTGACCTCCAGGCAGCTCTCCTCGCGCGTCTCTCGAACCGCCGCTTCCTCGACCCGCTCTCCACGGTCGACGAACCCGCCGGGGAAGACCCATTTCCCGTATGCCGGCTCGATGGCGCGGCGGACAAGGACCAAACCGCCGTCCAGTGACACGATCGTCCCGACGGCCACTTTCGGGTCAAGAAAGAAGATGAAGCCGCAAGCCAAACAGACGAGGCGGTCGGGTTCGCTCGACTTGACCGAACGCCGCGCGAGGCTCCCGCCGCATTTCGGGCAAAATGAGTAGTCGGCCTTGGCCCAATCTTCGTGGGTCTGTACGAGACCCTCGGGTTCCATTCGGCGCCATTCCATTCGGACTGGGGGCCGATCTTAGCACAGTTGACGGGACCGGCAAAACATCAGCACTGCGACTGGATTTCAGTCGCGATTCTGTCGCGCACACCGGCTCCGCGAGCGTGGGGCCGTAGTTCATGGCCGGGATCCTCTACGTCGTGGGGACACCACTGGGTCATCTCGATGACCTATCGCCTCGCGCGCTTTCAATACTTCGCGACGTCGACTTTATCGCAGCCGAGGACCCGGCCGTGACCAAATCGTTGCTCGATCGCCATGATATCGCGACGCCGGTCACGAGCTACCAAAACCTCAACAAGGAGGCCAAGACGCCGGTCATCCTCAAGCGCCTGGAAGAAGGCGAGACGGCAGCCCTCGTCTGCGATGCCGGCACTCCGGGCATCGTCGACCCCGGCTGCTTCTTGGTTCGCCAAGCGCTGGACCGCGGCATCACAGTCAGCCCGATTCCTGGACCTTCGGCTGTCACAACAGCGCTCTCGGTCTCGGGTCTGTCAGCTGATCGGTTTCTCTTTCTGGGCGCATGGCCTCACGGTGTGGTGCAACGGCGGAAGACGCTTGCCCGAATCGCGGCAGCCGAAGAGACAAGCGTGCTCTTCGTGTCCGGTTCGGAACTCGCTCACCTGCTGTACGACTTTGAGGACCGATTAGATCGGCGCCGAATCGTCCTTGTCCTCGACGCCACGACGCCGGAGGAATTGGTCATCGCCGGAGATGCCAGGCGATTGGGCGCCTTCATCGAGGCACACGATCCTGTCAGGGAATCGACGATCGTGATCGAAGGACAAGGCCGAAGCAGACCGCGGGCAGAGAAGAAACGTATGAAAGGGAAGATTAGTCGTCGTCGCGCTTTCGGATCATGATACGGAACGAACCGTTGTATGGTTCCTGGCGCAGTACCGTGTGGCCGTCATCTGCCACGCTGCGAGGCACATTACGGATCGGATCGCCGTCATCCAAGATCACCGCCAAAATCTGCCCAGGCTCCATCGTCTCAAGTTTGAGTTTCGTCTTGACGAAGTTGTATGGGCAGATCACGCCGCGTAAGTCGAGCTCCGCGCTCACGTCCGATGTTGCGCTTCCTTCTTGTTCGTTCACGTCTGGCGTCACTTCCATAATAGGAGCGCCGAAGCGTTAATCGCGCGTCGGCAATCTTACCAAATCGGCAATCTTACCAAAAATGAAGAGGGCGGCCGGAAGCCGCCCTCTCCTTCATCCATGCATCGAGGGATGAGAATTACTGCTTCACGAGGTTAGGCTTATCCGCTCCACCGTAGTCGCTGCGGTTCTGAGTGCCGTAGCCCCAGCCCGGCTGCGGCTCACACTGCCAGCACGGCGCGGCGCCCGTCACTTCACCGATCGTGCTCACGATCCCGGACTGAATCTCGCCCGGCAGAACCTGCCCGACGACGCCACCGTGGCTCGATGCATTCTCGGTGATGATCCCGCGCTCGGTCTTCGGATCAGGCCGCTGACCCAGCCCGCCGAACCCGGCCAATTTCTCGTTGCCCCGGATCACGGTAATTTCACGGATGAACTTCTTTCCCGTTCCATACGGCTGCTTGTCAGTCGTCTGCTCGCGCGCCTGGATCATCACGTCGTCGCCGGTCTGGATCGTCTTGATTTGATCCATGTTCGTTTGATCATCAATGTAGGCCACGAGTGCGGACATCGCACCGGTTCCCGCCCGGCCTTCGTCATGGGAACTCCCGCCGGTCTCGAGAAGGATCTTGCCGCCGGGGATGTCGATGCCAAGAATGCGGCCGAAGATCGTTTCGGGCTGCGACAACCGCTCCAGGAGGGCATTCTTGTCCCAAATTTGGGAGCGAGTGCCTGTACCGGACGATTCACCGACGCCGGTACCAAAGCCGGAGTGCTGCGGCAGACGCTCCTGAGCAGACGCGATTCCGACAGAGCCTGCAAGCAGGATCCCTGCTCCCAACGCAATGACTTTACGCATGTGCTGCCTCCTTGTAAGTGATAAAGATGATGATGGACGACGAAAACAACGATGGGATATGCGGCAACGAATCATAGACGGGCGAAATATAAGCTAACCTTTTGGACCTGTCAAGCAAATTTCCTCTAATTCTCCGCCGGCTAGCGGCATACTAGGCATGAACGAATCCGCACGTGGTGCCCGGAGGGAGGGTCGAACTCCCACTCTCTTGCGAGAACCGGATTTTGAGTCCGGCGCGTCTGCCAGTTCCGCCATCCGGGCCTAACGGCGCTCGATCTTCTACCATTGATGGCGGAACCCGGTCAACGCCTCGCTCGCTCTTTTCATCGGTCCGAACAGCGTGATAAGATGCCACTTCTCGGACGGCAGGAGGTACTGATGAACCAGGTGCAGTGCGTGAAATGCGGCAAGGCCGGCGAAGCGATCACTGATCCTCTGTTTCTTGGACGCCTCGAAGCCGAGGTCAAGTCCAAAGTCTGCAAAACGTGCTGGAAAGCTTGGGAAGGCATGCGGGTGATGGTGATCAACGAATATCACGTCAACCTAGGCGATGAAAGTGGGCGGGAGTTGGTCCGCAATCAAATGAAGGCGTTCTTGAACCTGTCGGGTCAACCCGTAGACACATCCAAGATCGACCAGAACTACCGCCCTCCGCAGTAAAGCGGGTGCCCGAGTTCCTCCTCCCCATACTTACGCGACAATTGCCGCTTTCGCCGGATCGAAAGGGTATGACGCCCTGACGGTCCACCGTCCACGTTTGGCATTCGACAGATCGGTACTCGATGGCCTTGTTGAAAGATCGGGTCGTGCTGATCACCGGCGCCGGGCGCGGAATCGGCCGCGCCACCGCCGAACTGTTTGCCCGGGAAGGCGGACGCGTCGCGATGTGCGCGCGCACGCAGTCGGAATTAGAGGCGACGGCCGCTGCCATTCGTGCAGCGGGCGGTCAGGTCATGTCCCGTCGAACGGATATCGCCGATACCGGCCAGGTGGACGAATTGGTTGAAGCGGTTCTCGCCCACTATGGTCGCCTCGACATTCTCATCAACAACGCCGGCATTCTTGGACCTCGCACATCCATCCTCGAGTATCCCCGGACGGACTGGGCCACCGTGCTCCAAGTCAATCTCACCGGAACCTTCTATGTCTCGCAATCGGCGGCACATGTGATGGTTCGGCAGCGATCGGGGACGATCATCAGTCTGTCCTCATCGGTCGGACGACGAGGCCGGGCAGCCTGGGGCGCCTATGCCGTCTCGAAATTTGGCATCGAAGGGTTGTGCCAGGTGATGGCGGAGGAATTGCGGCCCCATGGAATCCGCGTGCTGACCTTCAATCCGGGCGGTACCCGCACACACATGCGGGCGGATGCCTATCCCGAGGAAGACCCGGCGATGGTACGCTCGCCCGATGAGGCCGCTCGCGCGCTGCTCGTGCTCGCTATCGATCCCTCACTTGATCTCTCCGGTCGCGCACTCAGTCACTCAGACCTTTGAGGCCATACGCTCGCGTCATTCGTTGACAAAGGTCGAAAATCAGTGATAGATTGACGCCTGAATCATGAGAAATCTCGTTAAGTTGTAGTGAAAGGGCCCTCCGATGATTACACAGATGAAGGTCCGGGGCCTGATGTTCGATCCTTATAACAATGCCTACATCGTCATTTTGCGTGACGAGGACCGCTCGGAAATGCTCCCGATTTGGGTCGGAAAAGCGGAAGCGAGCTCGATCAGTTTCGCGCTGGAAAACATCGCCACACCGCGGCCGATGACACACGACCTGATGAAGTCCATCCTCGACACAGTAGACGCCAAAGTCATCAGCGTCGTGGTGACCGACATGAAGGACAACACCTACTACTCGAAGATCCACTTACTGTACGAGGACAGCGAGTATTCCATCGACTCTCGACCGAGTGATGCCATCGCTCTCGCGCTGAGGACCGACGCACCGATTTTCGCGAGCGAAGACGTCATTCGGAAACAAGCATCCGAAGAATTGGACCAGTGGCTGGAAAACCTGAAGCCCGAAGATTTTGGCAAGTACGAGACGTAGAGTTTCGGCTCCTCCCTCCTCGCTTCGACACATCATCCCAAGCCAGGCTTCTGGGCGGGTTTATGGGTGGTTGAAGCCCAGGATCGGTGGCGCACGCTAACCTGAGACCAGAGGCATGGAAGAAGCAGCGTCAGCGGGTCTCGTCCGACTCCAGGTCCACGGGGTCATCGAAGACGTCAATACCGAGACTCGGATCGTCATTCTGAGGGACGAGGAGAATTCCGAAGTATTGCCGATCTGGGTCGGTACCGCCGAAGGCAACGCGATCCGTCTCGCCATGGAAGGCATCATGACGCCCCGGCCCATGACGCACGACCTGATCCGAAGCTTTGCCGAGCACCTCAATCTCAAAGTCTCCCGTGTCGTCATTACCGAAGTGAAGAACAACACGTACTACGCCTCGATTCACCTGATGGCCCGGGAGTCTGAACGCACTGTGGATGCCCGCCCGAGCGATGCCATCGCCCTTGCGCTGCGAACCGGCGCGCCGATTTACGTGACGGCCGACGTCCTCCGTCAGCGGAGCGGCGGCAAGCTCGAAGCGTGGCTCGAAAAACTCGACTTGAAGCAATTCGGCAAACATGAAGTGTGACGTCGACGCACGAAGCGTGATGTGAAGGAGCGATGAGGAGAAGCGCATGAAAACGTATCTCGCCAAACCCACCGATGTGACGCGAAAGTGGCTGGTCGTCGATGCAAACGGAAAGACGCTCGGTCGTCTCGCCGCCCGTGTCGCCGGGTTGCTGAGGGGCAAACACAAACCCACCTTTACGCCGCACGTCGATACGGGTGACCATGTTGTGGTGATCAATGCCGAGAAGATTCATTTGACCGGCAACAAGTTCAAATCCAAGACGTACACCTATCACACCGGGTATCCCGGTGGGCTGAAGACGTTGACGGCCGAACACATTCATGCGAAAAACCCGACCACGCTGGTGAGCGAGGCGATCAAGGGCATGCTGCCCAAGACGCCGTTGGGGAAACAAATGGCCCGCAAGCTGAAAGTCTACGCGGGTCCTGACCATCCGCACACGGCGCAGCGGCCGGAAGCGGTCAGCCTCTAACGCCACTCACACTTCGATCCAGGGAGGAGACAGGACAGATGGCCGCAGCGACACATTATGCAACCGGGAAACGAAAGTACGCGATCGCCCGTGCGTGGGTGACCGCCGGGAACGGTGAGGTCACGGTCAACGAACGGCCGCTGGAAGAATATTTCCCGCGGTCTACACTCAGAACCCAGATCCTCTCCCCACTGGAAGTCACCGGCATGGCGGGCAAGTGTCGCGTGCTGGCGACGCTGTCTGGCGGCGGGACGACCGGGCAGGCGGGCGCCCTTCGTCACGCCATCGCACGTGCACTCGTGAATCTGAACCCGACGCTGCGTGAGCCGCTCAAGAAGGAAGGCTTTCTCACCCGCGACTCGCGCGTGAAGGAACGAAAGAAGTACGGACAGAAAGGGGCGAGAAAGCGCTTCCAGTATTCGAAGCGCTAAGGGCCGGCGTGCGGTAGTGTCAAAAGGAAGGCCCTCGGGCCTTCCTTTTTTTATGCCCGCTTCTTTTTATGTCCGCTTCGCAGACGTAGCGAAAGGGAGACGGCCGTGTTGAATGAAAAGGTCCGAATCGCGGTACTCGGCGCCAGTGGGTATACCGGAGGGGAACTCTTGCGCCTCGTCGCGGCGCATCCCCGCATCGAGGTCCTGGCCGTCACAGCCGAAAAAAATGTCGGGACACCGCTGGCCTCCGTCTTCCCGTCTTTAGCCTCGGTCCTTCCGCCACTCCTTCTCGAAGCCGTTGACATCGAATCCTTCGACAAACGCGTCGACGCCGTCTTCCTTGCACTCCCGCACACCAAATCGCTCACGCCCGTGGCGGAATGCATCGCGGCCGGCAAGAAAGTCGTCGATTTGAGCGCGGATTATCGGTTGACAAATCCGGTCGTGTACCAGAAGTGGTACGCCACGAACCATCCGTACCCGCACCTACTGAACGAAGCGGTCTATGGATTGCCGGAACTTTACCGCGAGCCGATCCGCAAGGCTCGCCTCGTCGCCTCTCCCGGCTGCTATCCGACCGCCGCAATCCTTCAACTCGCGCCCTTGGCCGCGAATGGCCTCATTGAGCCCGGATCGATCGTGATCGACGCGAAGTCCGGCATTTCAGGAGCAGGGCGCTCTCCGGCACTCCCCTATCATTTCCCTGAAGTGCACGAATCGACGGAGGCCTATAAGATCGGTCAGCATCGGCACATCCCGGAGATCGAGCAGGAGCTGGCCCTGCTGTTTGCCCGTTCGGCGACGGGCGTGACGGAACGGCCGGTTGAAATCGTCTTTACTCCCCATTTGGTGCCCATGAACCGCGGGATCCTGAGCACGGCGTATTGTCGCTTGCGGCAGGAGGTGCCGCTCAACGACCTTCGCACAATCTACCGAGACTTTTATCGCGGAGAACGGTTCGTCCGGTTCCATGATGGGGACCTGTCCCCAAATCCTCGGCATCTCCGCGGCGCCAATTTCTGTGATCTCGGCGTGTTTCTGGGCCGCCCCGGTTGGGTCGTGACGGTGGCAGCAATCGATAATTTGATCAAGGGTGCCGCCGGGCAAGCGCTTCAAGCAATGAACCTCATGTGCGGATTCCCGGAGGACATGGGATTGCAGGGGGCAGGAGTCTTTCCGTGATCCGGCGCAGTCCACGCTCAGTCGCTCCTCATGGGGCGAAACGAACCGGCCTCGTTCGGGGCGGCGTGACGGCGCCCAAAGGGTTCTCAGCGGGCGGCGTGCATTGCGGAATCAAAAAAGCGTCGGTGCTCGATCTGGCCTTGATCGTCTCTGATGAGCCGGGGCCGATTGCAGGCGTATTTACATTGAACCGCTTTCCAGCGGCGCCCGTGCAACTGGACCGAGTGCATCTCCAACGCGGCCTCGGGCAGGCCATCATCGTCAACAGCGGCAATGCCAACGCCTGCACGGGAGAAGGCCTGGCAGACGCCGAGGAAATGGCCAACCTCGTCGCTCGCCGCCTCAATATCCCGTTACATACCGTATTCGTCGGCTCCACAGGCGTGATCGGCCGGCCTTTGCCGATGTCTTGTATCCGGCGTGGCCTCCCGGCTTTGATGAGTCGGGTTCGGAAGACCGGCGGACATGAAGCAGCACGGGCGATCCTGACAACGGATCTGAAAACGAAAGAGGTGGCGGCGGCGGCCCAGATCGGCGGACAGACGGTCACAGTGGGCGGCATGGCGAAAGGCTCGGGGATGATCCACCCCGACATGGCCACGATGCTGGCGTACGTGACGACGGATGCGGCCATCGAGCAGCCGCTGTTGCAACGGGCATTGGTCACCGCCGTGAACCGCTCGTTCAATTGCATCTCGGTCGACGGTGATACGAGCACGAACGATACGGTGCTGTGTCTTGCGAACGGATTCGCCAAGAACCAGCCGATCGCAGCCGACACACCGGCCGCGGAAGAGTTTCAGCGGCTGCTCGACGCCGTGTGCTTTGAACTCGCGATGAAAGTGTGCCGTGACGGCGAGGGCGTGACGAAGGTGGTTCGGATCATCGTCAGCGGAGCCAAGACGCAGGCCGACGCTCGACAGGCCGCCAAGACAATCGCGACCTCGAACCTTGTCAAAACCGCCCTGTTCGGGGAAGACGCGAACTGGGGGCGGGTCATGGCGGCGCTCGGCCGTTCGGGCGTCCCACTCGATCCTGACCATGTCAGCCTCTCGTTTGATGGGGAGGCCATGGTCAAGAACGGAGTCGGCCTAGGGGCAGACGCCGAACGCCGCATCGCCCGGGTGTTCCGTCGTCCGGAATTTACGATCGCCGTCGATTTGGGACAGGGCACATCATCGGCGGAAATGTGGACGACCGACCTCTCCTATGACTACGTGAAGATCAATGCGTCGTACCGATCGTGACGATGTCCGAACTGGCGCAACTCGTTCTTAACTTGAAAAGAACCGACGACTGTGTTAGCGTTTCAACGCTTTACGACTGACAACGTTCTGCAACCACCGCCCGCGTCCAGCGGGCACCTTATCCAAATCCACATTGGCGTGTAGGCACGCCACGTTGCTTGGGAATAAGGGGGAGACCTCTCGTCCGCTTGTACGGATGCTCCGCAAGCACGGAAGGAGGTGACGGCATGATCACGATCCGAGAGTTGCTCGAAGCAGGCGTCCATTTCGGCCATCAGACCAACCGTTGGAACCCGAAAATGAAACGGTTCATTTTCGGCGAGCGCAACGGCATCTATATCATTGATCTCCAGCAAACCGTCGAGCGGTTTCAGGCGGCGTATGATTTCGTCCGCGATACCGTGGCGGCCGGCGAGTCAGTGCTGTTCGTCGGCACCAAACGCCAGGCGGTCGAGATCATCGAAGAAGAGGCCAAGCGCGCGAAGCAGTTCTACGTGAATCAACGCTGGCTCGGCGGGATGCTGACGAACTTTCAGACGATTCGCCGCAGCATCGACAAGCTGAAGAAGTTTGAGTCGATTTTGGCGGATAGCGGCCACCAAGGGTTCACCAAGAAGGAATTGGGGCAGATGGAGAAGGAACGCGTCAAACTTGAGAAGACGCTCAGCGGCATCAAAAACATGACCCGCCTCCCCGGTGCCGTCTTCGTGCTCGATACGCGCGTCGAACGCATCGCCGTGCAAGAAGCGAATCGGCTCAGCATTCCGGTCGTGGCCATCGTCGACACCAACTGCGACCCGGACGGGATCGACTATCCGATCCCCGGCAACGATGACGCGATCCGGTCGATCAAGCTCATCGCTTCCCGCATCGCCGACGCGTGTATCGAGGGCGGACACCTTCGGGCGCAGCAGGAGGAACGCGAGAAGACCGAGGCGCTTCCCGTGGCCGACATGCGGGTCGCCCGGACAGCCCCCGTCGAAACCATTCCGGCGACGGCCTGAGACGGCGTGGTCCCAGAGTGAGAGAGGAGAGCGAGCGGCATGGCAGGCAATACGACACTCGTAAAGGAACTCCGTGAGAAGACCGGCGCGGGCATTCTCGATTGCCAAAACGCGCTGAAGGAGAGCGGCAACGATCTGGAGAAGGCCATCGAGCACTTGAGGCAAAAAGGCCTCGCGACGGCGCAAAAGAAGGCGGGGCGCGAAACGAACGAGGGGACGATTGCCGCCTACATCCATCCCGGCAATCGCATCGGCGTGCTCGTCGAGGTGAATTGTGAAACGGACTTCGTCGCGCGCAACGAAGAGTTTCAAGCCTTCGTGAAGGACTTGGCGCTGCAGATCGCCGCCGCAAGCCCCTCGTATGTTCGGCGCGAGGACATCCCTCCCGCCGTCATCGAGAAGGAAAAGTCGATCTACCAGGCGCAAGCCAAAGAGATGGGCAAGCCGGAAGCCGCGTGGCCGAAGATCGTCGAGGGCAAGGTCGAAAAGTTCTACCAGGAGAGTTGCCTGCTGGAGCAGACGTTCATCAAGGACCCGACGACGACCATCAAGGATCTCCTGACGCAGAAGATTGCGAAGATCGGAGAGAACATCAGCATCCGCCGGTTCACCCGCTATCAATTAGGCCTGGAATGACCGCTGCGAAGTACCAGCGGATTCTTTTGAAGATCAGCGGCGAGCTGTTGGCCGGCGATCAAGGATACGGCATTCATCCCAAAATTCTCGATGACCTGGCGAATGAGATCAAAGCCGTCGTCGCGATGGGCGTCGAAGTGGCGATCGTCATCGGCGGCGGCAATATTTTTCGCGGCATCGCGGCCAGCGCGAACGGCATGGAGCGATCCTCCGCCGACTATATGGGCATGCTCGCCACCGTGCTCAATGCGCTCGCGCTTCAGAACGTCCTCGAGCAGAGGGGCATCGTCACACGGGTGCAATCCGCGATCGAAATGCGTCAGCTCGCCGAAGGCTACATTCGACGCCGGGCGATTCGCCATCTCGAAAAGAAGCGCGTCGTGATTTTTGCCGCGGGAACCGGCAATCCATACTTCTCGACGGACACCGCCGCGGTGCTTCGGGCCATGGAAATCGGCGCGCAAGTGATCATGAAGGGCACGAAGGTCGACGGCATCTACGAAGCCGATCCGGTCACCCATCCCACCGCTAAGAAGTTCAACGAGCTCCCGTTCCTCTCCGTGCTGAACCAGAATTTGAAGGTCATGGACTCCACCGCCATCACCTTGTGCATGGACAACAATCTCCCGCTGATCGTCTTCAACCTCAAGGAACCGGGCAATCTGCTGCGAGTGGTGCAAGGCCAACGGATCGGCACCCTCGTGACCGCCGGCTCCCGGTGAGCGAGGCCTCATGGCGAGCGACGTCAAACGCAAAGCCACCGAGCGCATGGAGGCCGCGTTGGAGCATTTGAAGCGCGAGCTCGGCGGCTTGCGGACGGGTCGCGCCTCCACGACCCTGCTTGATACGATCAAAGTCGATTATTACGGCACGCTGACGCCGCTCAAGCAGGTGGCCAATGTCGCGGTGCCGGAAAGCCGTTTGATCACGGTCCAGCCTTGGGAACCTCAGCTCATCCGTGAGATTGAAAAGGCCATCATGGCGTCGGGATTGGGGTTGACTCCGGCGAACGACGGCAAGATCATCCGCATCCCGGTTCCCCCGCTCACGGAGGAGCGACGCAAAGAGCTCATCAAGGTGTGTAAGAAACACGGGGAGGAGACGAAGATCGCGTTGCGGAATATTCGCCGTGAAAGCAACGAGGAATTGAAGCATCAGCAGAAGGACGCAAAGCTCTCGGAGGACGAGCTCCGCAAGGCTGAGAACGAAGTCCAAAAACTGACGGACCAGTATGTGCAAAAGGTCGATCAAATCCTCAAGAAGAAGGAGGAGGAGATTCTCGAGATCTAGTCTCTCCCGGTGCGAGCACACACGTCCCATAGCGAGCCGTCGTCAGCCTTGCCGCCCACCCGGGCCCTGATCGATCTCTCGGCACTCGCTCACAATCTCGACCAAGTCCGACAACACATTCCCCCAGCCTGCGAAATTCTTGCCGTGGTCAAAGCCGATGCCTATGGGCATGGCGCGATCCCGATCACCCACGCCCTGAGTACGCTCGGCGTCCGCCGGTTTGGAGTCGCGACGCTCGAGGAGGGCATTGCGCTGCGTACGGCAGGGATCAATGCGACCATCCTCGTCATGGGGGCCCTGCTCCCTGAGCAATGCAGCGAAGTCGTCACACACGGTCTGACGCCGATTGTGCACGATTCGGCTATTGTGGAGGCACTGGCCCGTCACGTTCACGAGCACGCGCGCTACCCGGTGCATGTGAAAGTCGAAACGGGTATGGGTCGCCTCGGTCTCCTCCCCGGCGAAGTCCTTTCTGTCCTTCGCCTGCCGGCCTTCTTTGGACGCCTCTATCCAGAAGGATTGATGACCCATCTCGCCGATGCGGATAATACCGACAAGACGTATACCCATCTACAACTTCAACGGTTCCAGGCGACGATCGACGACGTGAAACGCGCGGGCATCCACATCCCGCTGATCCATGCGGCCAACAGCGCCGCCGTCCTGTTTCATCCCGCGTCACACTTGACGCTCGTCCGGCCCGGCATCATGCTCTATGGCTATCACACGGCCGAGGGCGCACCTCTTCCCATCAAGCTGAAGCCGGTGCTGAGCCTCGTCACGCGGGTCGTGCAAGTCCGGACGTTGTCGGCCGGTGAGCACGTCAGTTATAACCGCAGCGGGACGATCACGCGGCCCAGTCGCATTGCGGTCTTGCCGGTCGGGTACGCCGACGGCTATAATCGATTGTTGTCGAATCGTGGCGCCGTCCTCATCAGGGGCCGCCGCGCGCCGATTATCGGCAGGGTCTGCATGGACATGACGATGGTCGATGTGACCGACGTTCCGGACGCCGCCGTCGGAGACGACGTGGTCTTGATCGGCCGGCAAGGGGGCCTCCGTTTGACTGCCGCACACCTCGCCTCCTGGTCCCAGACGATTCCCTATGAAGTGTTGTGCGCGCTCGGCCCACGAGTCGCACGGCTCTATCGGCAGGCGTAGACCAAGACGCGCCGTCCCGCTCAGGGACGATTGTCCCTCGCCATCCCCCTCCCCTATAATAAACGGATGCTGTCGCTTCGCCTGCCAGGACGAATGACGTACCGCACCCTTGAAGACCGGCTGCTGAATACGTTGCTGGTCGTGCAGGAATTTGCCGAATTGACCGGTCAAGCCATTGCAGGGTTGACGCGATCGCGCCGCTATGTTCCCGAAATGATCCTTCAGATCGACCGCGTGGGCGTCGGCTCTCTGTTCATCGTGATTTTGACCGGTCTGTTCACGGGCATGGTCCTCGCCCTCCAAGGCGCGATTCAGCTCGAGCCGTACGGGGCGACGATTTATGTTTCCCGCTTGATCAGCACCTCGGTGGTCCGGGAACTGGGCCCGGTCCTCGCGGCACTCATGATCGCGGGCCGGGTCGGGACGGGAATCGCCTCGGAAATTGGATCGATGAAGGTGACGGAGCAGATCGACGCCCTGCGGGCCGAGGGGAGCGATCCGATTGCCAAGCTCGTGACGACGCGCTTGGTCGCCTGTGTGCTCATGATTCCCCTGCTCACCATTTTGACGGACGCCATCGCGATCGCCGGCGGTTGGGTCATTGCTACCATGACTCTGAGCATCGATTCCTACTTTTACTGGACCTGGGCGCTCGAAGCGCTCGTCCCAGGTGATGTCGTGCTCGGCCTCGTCAAACCCGCCGTCTTTGGATTCCTCATTGCCATGGTCGGGTGCTACTCGGGCTTTCACACCCGCGGGGGGACGGTGGGGGTCGGTCGCTCGACGACGCAGTCGATGGTGTCCTCCTCGATTCTCGTCCTGGGCAGCAACTTTCTCCTGACAAAGCTCTTCATGGCGTGGTAGCGATGCTCCGTCTCCAACACGTATCACTGACCCTCGGGGACCGCGAGGTGCTTCACGATATCTCGTTTCACGTGGCGGCAGGGGAAACAAAAGTCATCGTGGGCGCCAGCGGCTCCGGGAAGACAACAGTCCTTCGTCTCATTCTCGGCCTCTACCGGCCGGACCGAGGATCGATCACGATCAACGGCATCGACATCGCGAAGGCCAACGAGCGTGCGCTGCGCCACTGCCGCGAGAAGATGGCCATGGTGTTTCAGAGCGCCGCGTTGTTCGACTCACTGACCGTGGGTGAAAATGTCGGCTACCGCTTACGCGAGCGGGGCACCGTCCCCGAGGCGGAGATCGACCGAATCGTCAGGGAGAGTCTGCGCTTTGTCGCACTGGAAGATGTGATCGACAAGATGCCGGCCGAACTCAGCGGTGGGATGCGCAAACGGGTGGGCATCGCGCGAGCCCTGGCGAGCGGGGCCGGCATCATTCTCTATGATGAACCGACGGCCGGGCTGGACCCGATCAACACCTGCCTCATCAGCCGGCTGATCCTGAAGCTCAAGGGGAAACACGCGACGCAGATCGTCGTGACTCACGATCTGGAAACCGGGTGTCGGGTGGCCGATTCCATGTTGATGCTCCAACAGGGCCGTGTCATCTTCGAGGGCACGCCGGAGGAACTGAGGCGCTCGGAAGATCCCGATGTCCGGCTCTTCATCGACCCCGGCAGTGTCTTTACACCGGAGGCGGGTACTCTGTCATTGGCCCGCCGCCCTCCGACGACGGTCTAACAACGGACACCATGCCACGCCCATCACTACGATGGTCCCAAGTCAAAGTCGGCGCGGTCGTCGTGATCGCCATCGTCTTGCTTGCGGCGGCGATCATGAATATGAACCACGGGCTCACGTTCATCTCACGCCAAGTCCAACTGAAGGCTCTCGTCAACCACAGCCAGGGCCTGAAGGTCGGCGGTCCGGTGCGCTTCAACGGCGTCGATGTAGGGAATGTCCGCGACATTCGGCTGGCCGAGAACTCTGGCGGTGTCGATATTTTCTTTACCGTTCATCGTTCAGTCATGCCGCACCTTCACGACGACGCGACGGTCGCGATCAAGGCGCTCGGCCTGTTGGGCGACAAATTTCTCGATCTCTCCCCCGGCACGGCGGATCATCCGCCGCTCACGGCGACACACACCCTCGTGGGAAAGGCCGACGGGGATGTCACCGGACTCGCTTCCGAGGCCGGCGTCACGCTTGACCGCCTGAACGAGGCGATCGGCGACTTGCACCGCATCCTTGCGTCCATCAGCCAAGGACAAGGCACCGCCGGAAAACTCGTGGCCGACCCAAGCCTCTACGAACGCTCTCAGCGTCTGTTGGAAAAACTGGAGGCGGCGTCGGAGAAGGGACTGGAGGTGATCGACAAGGTCGAACGTGGGGAAGGCACGATCGGCCGCCTCGTGGCCGATGAAGCGTTCTATCGCCGGGCCGATCAGGCGCTGACGGAGCTCACCGAATTGACGCGCCGCCTGAGCAATCAGAACGGGACGCTCGTCAAGCTCTCCGACCCCGCGCTGTATCAACGCCTCGATAACTTGACGACGCGGGGCGAGCAGATTTTATCCCGCATCCAGAGCGGTGAAGGCACGGTGGGAAAATTAGTGACGCAAGACGAACTCTACGGCCGTGCGGACAAGCTGCTCACCGAGCTGGAACAACTGGTGGCGGACGTCAAGCGGCATCCGACCAAATACTTTCGCCTGTCCTTGTTTTGATTGAGTCCGGCGGGGGGAACCGGCCGAAAGTGACCGCGGCTTTGGGCTAGGTTCGAAGGGTCCGCTTCAATCGTTTCTCCACACTTGCCGTCTTCACCGATAACCGCCCCCTGTGACCCTTTCGATAGTCGATCTTGATCGTACAGGAGATCCGGTTACAGTCTTTCCGCATGCGTTCATAGCAGCGGCGAACGACGTCCATCACCTCGTCCCATTCGCCCTCCAAGACCGTCCCCATCGGATTGAGCCGGTACTCGATGCCGCTCTTATCGATAATATCGAGCGAGCGAGCCACATACTTGCCGACGCTTTCACCCTTGCCGAGCGGCGACATGCTGAACTCGAGGAGAACCATCACACCTCCCTTCTCATGCTTATTGCGATACTTCCGTGCGGCTGGCCGCTCGCCATGCCGATGGATACGTGACTGTCCCGGACAGCTTGAACCCTTCCACGGCTTCCCGCAATTGGGCGCGTCGACGCTCGGGATCGGGCTCCTCGGCCTGCGACGCTTCTCGGAGTTGCCTGAGCCAGTCCAAAAACGCTTCGAACTCGTCATCAAACAGGGCCGCGAGATCCTGCCGAAGCCGCGCGGCCAAAGCCGGCGCGACACCGCTCGTGCTGATCGCGATCCGCAGATGTCCGCGGCTCACGAGTGCGGGCATCGTACACGTCGACAGGTCCGGTCTATCGGTCGAGCAGAGAAGAAACCGCTCTTTCAGCGCGAGTTCGTAGAGCGAGCGCGCGTAATCCGTATCGGTCTTCTGCGCATTGATGACGAGCGTCACACCTTCCCCATCGCTGGCCCGGAACGTGCGCACCCGATGAATGATCTTGCCGGACGCCGCCAGCTTTCGCAGCGCATCGTTCAACGTGGGATTGATCACCGTCACTTTCGCCCCCGCTTGAAGCAATCGCTGCACCTTGTCGGCGGCTTCCTCGCCGCCGCCCAACACCAGGCACAACCGGCCTTTGACATCGATGGAAAGCTGAAAACCCGGATTCACAGTCATATGTCCCTCACAATCGGGCGATATCTTACCGCAGGCTCAATTCGGACGTAAACGCTCTTTCCAAACGCCCGTTCGCTGCCTGTATAATGCGCGGCCAATGACCGGCCAGGAAGGAGACAGGAAAAGATGAAGAGCGACACCATGCGTGCTGTCGGAATGGCCGGCGGCATCATTCTATTTGCCGCCATTGCGGCCTGGCTGGGATTGGCGCATAGCTGTGAGCAACAGGGAAGCGGGGTCATTGCCGGGAAGGTACGCATCGAGCCCGAATTGGCCGCGAAGTTGGCTCCCACCGACGTGTTGTTCGTCATCGTCCGGCGGCCCGGCGGCATGCCGCGACCGATTGCCGCCAAGCGCATCGACAATCCGCGGTTCCCGGTGTCATTCGAGATTACCAGCAAAGATGTGATGGTGGAGGGTTCAGAGCTGCGGGGAATGGTCGACGTCATTGCCCGCGTGGATAAAGACGGAACCGCTGGCCCGCCTCAGCCCGGGGACATGGAAGGACGGTTTGAGAAGAACCCGACGCTGCCGGGAGCGCGGGATATCGAGATCGTGATCAATAAAGTCTATTAGACTACGGGCGGGATTCGACTAGCACCACCAACGCAGAGAGCTCAGAGTCAAGCTGACGTTGCCTCACCCATCCGCCGGATCGGCATCCAATTCCATGTTCCAATAGAGATAGTCGCGCCAGCTCTCGGGGGCGTTCCGGATCCCGATCGTAATCGTGATCACCGGATTCCAACGAGGCTTGACGGGCTTTCTGGCTAGGCGCATGCCGGCTTCCTCCGGCGTCCGGCCACTCTTCTTATTGTTGCAGCGCCAACAGGCCGTGACGATGTTTTCCCACGTCTTCCGGCCGCCTTTGGCGATCGGCACGACGTGGTCGAAGGTGAGGTCCTCGGTTTTGAATCGATGCTTGCAATACTGGCAGGTGTACCCGTCGCGGGTGAAGATATTAATGCGAGAGAACTTGACGGCCCGGTGGTTGTCTTTGAGCTTGACCAGCTTCAGCAACCGCATGACGGCCGGCAGCTTGATCGACACCGAGACGCCATGAATCTCCCGGTCGTAAACCTCGAGAACTTCGACCTTGCCTTGCCATAAGAGTGAAATGGCCTTTTGCCAATGGAGTACCCGGAGCGGTTCGTAGCTCGCATTCAGCAGCAGCGTCAGCTCCAACTCATTCCCCTCCTCTCGCTGAGGGACGGCAACATCCCGTTACCAGGCAAACTCCCGTTACCCTGCCACATTTCCTTCAATAAATCAATTCCTTGGCACGCCGGCGAGCGGGAGCAGAACTTGCAGAATCGACTCCACACCTTGTAAAGTAGCAAATTTTCACGGTGGATATGAAGTTGTTCGAGGCGGCGAAGGCCTCCGACATTCCGATTGGTGGGTGCGTCTCGGTCGATGTGGGAGGGATGGGGCTTGCGCTCTGTAACGTAGAGGGCACGATTTATGCCGTCGACAATACCTGCCCGCATGCCGGTGGGCTGCTGGGTGAAGGATGCCTGGTTGGAGAGGTTGTCGAATGCCCGTGGCACGGTTGGAAGTTCAATGTGCGGAGCGGCGAGCGGCCGCAGAACCCGCAGATCACCGTGGAGCGATTCCCGGTCCGCATCGTCGACGGCACCGTACAGGTCGAACTGCCTGATCGCTAGCCCGCATTATTCATGACGGGTCGTCGCGAACTTTGGGACCGGGCGCGTCCAACGGGAAAGAGCCGTCTTGGCGGCTCGGGGTTGGGTGGATGAGATACGCGCCCGGGGCGGGCGGGTGTGAAGGCGGAGCCGCGCGAGAGACGGGCAAGCGCAGCCGCGAGGGAAGGAGGCATACTCACTGCAGTATGTTGACTGACTGACCGGCGAGCACGCCCATCGCAGCAGCGAATCGACGATTGCAGCAAAACTGTTCATGAATAATGCGGGCTAAGTCGCCTGCCTTTCTCTGTGCTCCTCCGGCGGCATCACCGTGGTCGCTGGCAATGTCAGGGGGTCGATACGACGGGTGGCGACGTCGACGCGCCACAAGTAATTTCGCTCGAACCATTCGACCGTCGTCTGTTCCCGAATGGTGACCCGGACGACATAAATCCCCGGCGCCTCGCGCTCCACCCGCCATTCGCCCAATCGCACGCCGCGTCCTTGCTCGGACAGCATTTTCACGCGCTCGTCGATCGCTTGTCGGATGGTTGGCGCATGCTGCGCCCGATGCGTCTGCACCAACGCCATCGCTTCCGCCGCGCCTGGGTCCGCCAGGGGGTTCACAAAGGGCGGCTTGAAGATGAAGTATGCCGTCGCGGCGATCATGAGTATTCCAAAGACGCCGTAATGAATGATCTTCACCCACGGAAGTTGTCGCATATGAAAGCCGGTGAGAGCCGGGCGTTCGTCCTCGAGAACGAAGACATGAAAAAGGATAGAAGGCGTACCGAAACGCTGTCAACGCAGGCGAAAACCGGCCACCCTGCTTGACAAGGCTGCGCGCGCGTATGGTACAAGTAACGCCTCGTTCATCGCTAACCGCCTGCAGAAACAATGAAATTTTTCTTTTACGCCGACAACCTGAACGTCACACAACTGAAACGACGCGCCCCCGAGCATCAGTTCGTGGCGAAGGCCTATTTGCCCGATCACACCATTCAGTTTTCGCGCTGGTCGTCCCAATGGCGCTGCGGGCTTGCCAGCGTCAGCCCGTCGCCCGGCGAGCGCGTGTGGGGAATCATCGCGGACGTCACGGAGGAGGACCTCAAGATCCTCGATACGTTTGAAGAGGAAGTCCCGCCGAATGCCTTTCGTCACGTACAAGTCACGGTGATCACCGAAGCCGGCGACAAAGAACTCGTGACCACGCACATTGCGACACCGATCGGCAAGTTCAAGCCGAAGGAGCATTATCTGGAATGGATCATCAAGGGCGTCAAACACTGGAAGCTGCCCGACGAATGCCTGCAGATGTGGCACGGATTTATGCCGAAGACCAGTTGACACACGGAGCAACGGACCCACGCAGAGACAGGAGAGCGCATGCCGAAACCAAAGTATCACATCATCGTCTGCACCAATTCCCGGCCGCCGGGACACCCGAAGCCGTCCTGCGGAGCCGCCGGCTCGGCCAACCTGCTCATGGCCTTCAACATGGGGTTGATGGAACGAGGTTACCCGCCGGGCCAAGTCCTCGTGACCGGGTCAGCCTGCTTGGGACCGTGTGAACAGGGGCCGACCGTCGTCGTCTACCCCGACGCCACGTGGTACTCCAAAGTGCAGGAAGGAGATGTCGCGGCGATTCTGGATGAGCACATCGGGAAGGGCACGCCAGTCGAGCGGCTGAAGCCGAATTCCGTGTGGGCATGACATGGCACACGTCGACGCGGGACAACGCACGCATCACGAGCACAAGGCGCAGGCGCCCCGGCGCGTGGCGTGCGTCGTGATTACGTGTAGCGATACCCGGACGCCTCAGACCGATACGAGTGGACAAGTGATGATGCGTCTGTTGAAGGAGTGCGGCCACGAGGTGGCGGGCTACCACGTGGTGAAAGACGAGCCGTCGGAAATTACGGACCTCATCAAGACGTCGGCGGCCGATGATGCCGTTCACGCCATTTTGATCAACGGCGGAACCGGGATCGCAAAGCGCGATTCGACGTTCGAAGCGGTCGATGCGATGCTGGAGAAGCGTTTGGTGGGATTCGGTGAGATTTTTCGTTACTTGACCTACCAAGACATTGGGTCACCGGCGATCATGAGCCGGGCCACCGCCGGGGTCTACCGCGGTCGCATCATCTTCTCGACGCCAGGCTCCGAATCCGCCGTCCGCCTCGCCATGGAAAAACTCATCCTGCCTGAACTCACGCACATCGTGCAGCAACTCAATAAGTAAGTGCCTCGCGTTACGGGCGCTCAAAAAGGTCAGCCAGCAAGGCCGCAGGTGAGAAAAAACCGGAGGCGTACCCTCCGGGGTACGTTGAGGATTTTTTCGAGCCGAGAAAAAAGCTGGGTGCCTTTTTCAGCGTCCCGTTAATCCTGCCCGATCTTCGGCTCCGAGACCCGCTTAAAATGCACCAACAGATCACGGACCGACACGACGCCGACGAGCTTGCCCTGTTCGGTGACCCCGAGGTGCCTCACACCGAGGTCACCCATCATGTCATGGGCGTCTTGCACGGTGCGCATCCCCTCAATCGACACGACCGGACTCGTCATGATCGTGGACACGGCCGTTTTGGCGAGATCCACGCCCTCCGCCGCCGCACGGCGGACCACATCGGTGTCCGTCAGAATCCCGACAATGCTCCCGGCCTTTTCGACGAGCAACGAGCCGATCCGCTCGTCGCGCATCCGCTTGGCCGCCTCCTTGACCGACGCATCATAGTTGATCTTCTTCAATTCCCTGCGCATGACCTGTGAGATGTTCGCCATTCCCGCCTCCGTTCCTCGGTCGCCGGTCAAAATGTCATTTCGCCTTCGATCATCATCACCGCCTGCCCCCCGACTTTCACCGACTGAATCGCGTCGTCTTCGGATTCCACTTCGATAAAAATCCGCGATGGGCGGTCCACTTCGTACCCTTGCTCGGCAATCATCTCCGTCACCGGTCTCACCTCGACCACGCCGTTCTGCACCAGGTAGGCCCCCAGCGCCCCGCTGGCGCTTCCGGTCGCCGGATCTTCCACGACACCGATCGGTGACGCAAACATGCGCGTGTGGACCGTCGAGAGCTGCTCCACCGTGATCGTCGTAAACACCATGATGCCATTGGCGCCGTGGCGCGCGCACAGTTCATTGACCGCCGTCGTATTCGGCACGATCGACTTCACGGCGGTGAGTGTGCGGACGGGCACGATGATCACCGGCAATCCGGTCGACACGAGCTGAATCGGGAATTTGCTGGCTATCTGACCTTTCGCAAGACCCAGGGCATTCGCAATTTCATAGATGTCCTCGACGGCATCGATTTGCGCAAGAAATTCCGGCTTGGGCTGCGACATGACGACGCGATGAATGTTGCCGCTGCGGACGTGCAATTCCACGGGAAACAGTCCGATGTTGCACTCATGGAGCACGCGTGTCACCGGTTCACTCAACGGCACACGTTTGAGCATCCCAAGGACATAGAACGCGCCGATCACCGGATGACCGGCGAAAGGGATCTCCTGCGTCGGCGTGAAGATCCGGATCTTGACGGAGGCGGCCGGCTCGGTCGGTGGAAAGATGAACACCGTCTCCGACAGGTTCATTTCTCGCGCGATCTGTTGTAATTCCTGATCGGTCAACTCCTGCGCGTCGGGAACGACCGCGACCGGGTTGCCGCCAAACGGCAGCGTCGTGAAGACATCGGCCTGATAAAACTTCAGGACTCGGCGCTCCCCGTTCATCATCGTTCGGCTACTCTAGGTGACGCCCGGAGCAATGTCAACGCGACGTCGATTCAGGATCGCCAGCGGTGAATAGGATCACCGAGAGGAATCTAGGCGGAGACGCGCAAGGTTTCGTAGGACTGCGTGAGCGGATTGCGGACGTAGTCTTCGATGTAGCTGCGAAGCAGCCCGTTACGGTACAAGCGTTGGTTGGCGAATGTCGTGTCGATCTTGTGTAGAACCTTGACCTTCACACCCGTCTTCTTCATGAAATCCTCGAGCGTCACGCCGGCGATATCGGTGTAGACTCCCCGCCCGGACTGCATGACGCATTTGGGGACGTGGATCATTTTCTGACCGTTGAGCGCGCGCGCGATGTCGTCGAAGGTCAGCAGAACGGTGCAGTCCGAATCCCCGCCGAGCGTGGCATTCGGCACCATGAGAAATTTGGCCCGGTTCTTCCGGTACATGGTGAGAATCTTGTAGACGCTGCGGGCCATGACCACCACATCCTTCTTCTCCAGTTCCAGGGAGTCGAACAGACTCACGATACGGCGCCGATTGAGAAACGCCGTGATCGGCGCCTCGGTGTGAATGGTTTGAAGATTGGGGAGACCGGCATCATAGATACGTTCGGCCTCCTCGGGGAGAAAGGTTCGTCCTTGCCGCATGAGCGCGGCCGTCTCGTCCTTCAGACCGCGCACCGGGGTGAGGCATCCCATCCACAGCACGCACTTTTGATTGATCCGCGAAATCTCGATCGCGTCGTCCGACATCGTGTGGCGATCGAACGAATAGAAGTTCGCCGACGAGACGGCCGGGCCGTCCAGCACTTTGAGCACGTGTTTGACGGACGGCGCGTGCGGCATCAACTGCTGCCGATAACGGCCGAGCGTGATCACCGACAATTCAAAATTGATCCGGCCGGGATACTGTGCGGCGAGTTGATGGATCTTCGGCACGTGAACGAAGCCGACCGTGAAGAACTGGATGTTCTTATCGGTGTACTTCAGAAAGTCTTCGACCCATTCCATCGCCTTCGGATGGAGAAACAGATCGGTCCACTCCATGTACTCATTGCCGCCGAGACACCAGAACTGAAGCGGGTCGGTCGGTTTCTTGCTGATGTAGTCGAGCATGTACTTCCAATCCTCATCGCTGGTCTTGGGCGGCTCCAAGGTCTCGCGATAGGAATGATCCAGCTCGTAGCAGAACTCGCAGCGGACCGGGCACGTCTTCCCCAGGCTCAACGGGATTTTCCCGGCGTCCATCTCCCGACGCAGGACGTCGCGGTAGTTCTTCTCCGAGAAAATCTTCTTCGGCTGGATCAACGGCAGCGGTGCGGTGATCGGCATGATGACTCGGTTGACTCGCTCGGTTGACTCATGGTCTTACAGTTTGCCACAGTGACGAGAGGCATTGCGAGAGGCGCCAGCGTGGAGGAACGACGGATGACAGCAGAGACGATGGATCAGGCGCTGAAGCTGTTTGCGCTGACGCGGCCGTTTACGCGCGAGCAGCTCGACCAGAAGCGCCGTGACCTGCTCGCCACCTGGCACCCGCATCGGTATGCGAATCTCACGAACAACCCGCGCAAGTACATGCAGATGTACAAGAAGGGCGAAGCGATGACGAAGGAGATTCAGGCGGCGTATGAGTTGCTGCTGGCGCAGTTAGAGAGCGAGGAGCGTGGGTAACAATGCGTCACGACACGCCGTGGCTCACGACCCTGGCCATCGCCGGCTCGCCTTCACGTGCGGATTCCGCATCGCCGCGAGCGACGGGCCAAGTGACCAGGCCCGAGACGCTTTCGCGATTTCCCTCCTCTTGCAACGCTTGCGTCGCATAGATCTGCGGCAGCCGGTTCGTCCCGAACTTCGAGATGTAGAGGAAGACGTGTTCGCGGGCGTTCACCCGCACCGCCCACGGCGCAAAGTCGTTCTGATAGAACTCCTCGCAGAGCTGCATGGCTTCCAGACACGTCACCCCGCCCGGCTCGTTCAATGTGTAGTAGTAGTCGAGCGGCAGGTCGTACTCGTCCTGTTTGTGGATCGTAATCCCGAACCGGTCAGGATCGCGCACCATCGGCGTGTGCCGGTACGCGACGAAATAGAACAGCTCCACCGAGTGGATGTTCGCCTTGTTGTCCAGCAGGAACTGACGCGTCTCCTCGGCCTCTTCGCGTGTCTCGCCGGGAAAACCGTAGAAGGCCATCACGTGATTCCAGATGCCGGCTTCGGCGGCCAGCTTCAAATTCTTTTCGATCGTCGCCTTCTTGACATGCTTGTCCATCAGGTTCAGCACGCGCTCGTTGGCCGACTCCATGCCGTAGTACATGGTGCAGCAGCCGGACTCACGAATCAGCCGCCACAGGTCGGGATCGTTGAGGCTTTCCTCGAACCGGATCAGCGTCGTCCATTTGATGCCGATCTCCTGATCGACCAGCAACCGCACGACCTTTTTGAGCAGCGCGGGGGGATACGATTCATCGGCAAAGAGAAAATGCTGGGCGCCGTACTTGTCCTTGAGTGCCTTGATCTGCTGGACGACCTGCTGCGCCGAGAGCCCACGATACTGGTCGAAGTACCCCTGCCCGTGATCGCAAAAGGTACAGCGCCCCCAGTAGCAGCCGCGCGTCGCCAGATACGGCAGAATGCGCGTCGGCACGAAATAGCTGTCGAGCGGCAGACCGTCGAAGTCGGGCAACGGCAAGGCCGACAGCTTCTCGGTGTGAATCTCCTGATTCACGTGAATACCGGTCTCATCGCGCCGCATCAAATTCGGCACTGACTCGATCGGTCGCTCGCCTGCGACGGCCTCGAGCAGCCACAGCAACGCGCGCTCCCCTTCGTACATGATCGCGGTATCGAAGACCTCGCTGAAAAACCGCTCGTGCTTCGGAAATTCTTCTTGGAGCCGGGTGATGATGTTCCCGCCGACCGTCACGTGAATATGCGGGAACGCTTCCTTGATCATCCGGCAGAACGTGAGGCCCGCCAAGAGTTGCATCTGCGTGCCGATGGAAATCCCGATGACGTCCGGCTGCTCTTTGCTGACCGCCGGCAAGACGAGTTGCCGGCAGACGTCCCGGTAGACGTTCACCTGCTCGTCGTCCAGACAGGCAAAGACTTCCTTCGACACCCCCGGCCGATAGCCGAGGTTGCTCTCCATGGGATAGAAGACGAGCGACGCGGGATAGTACGCGGCCGAGATGTAATGCATGACCTCGCGAAACGTGTTCAGCGCCCATTCGAGCTTGGCGGCGTCATAGAAGTCTTCGCTGCGCGTGATCCGCTTGGCTTCCATCGCGCGCTCGGCCAGATCGAACACGTCGAGATCGGCTTTCTCGTCCAGGACCCGCTTCTGCTCCTCTTCCTGCTCGCTCAGCAAGCCGGCGGAGGCTTTGGCTTCCAACTCGCGGATCTGCATCGCCATCCGCGCCTTCATCCAGATGAGAAAGGTGTCGCTGAAGAAGAGGTCGTACATCTCGATGTTGATATCCCGCTGCACGACCTCGTGACCATGCTCCCGCAGCACGGCGGTCAGACTGGGCAACGCCAGATACGGCGCCGTCGGCACCCACTCAGGCGGGAACAGGAGCATCGCCTTGAGCTTTCGCCCGGTGCCCGCTGTCTTCTGCCCCTCGATCTGAATCAATCGCGCACTCATGTTCCGTCCGGCCCGGCTCCTAAGCCACTTCCCTCTGCCCTGCTACCGCTCGACGCCCAAGCCCACCGGCTCATCGAAGCGGGGCTTGAACTGTAACACCGGCAAACGGTTCGTCCCGAATCGCGCAATGTACAGAAAGATATACTCTCGAATGAAGATGCGCAGGTCCCAGCCGGGATGGTGGTTCCGCTCGAATTCTTCGAACACCTGCTCGGCTTCTTCAACGCTCAATCCCTCTTTCACGGTGTAGTAATAGTCGAGCGCCAAGTCCCACTCGGGATTCTTGTACGGCGTGACACCGAACTTCTCGGGGTTCTTCGCCACCGGCGTGTGCCGGCTGAGATCGAAGGTACCGAACCCGATCGAGTGGACAAGGTCCTTGTTCTCCTCGAGGAAGCGGATCGAGTCCAGCGCGTCCTCGCGACGCTCACCGGGGAAACCGAAAAACCCCATCACATGATTCCAGATCCCGGCGTTTGCCGAGAGCTCCAGGCTTCGGCGGATGACCTCGGTCGTCGTCGCCTTGTCCATCAGCTTGAGCACCCGTTCGTTGCCCGACTCATAGCCGAAATGCAGATACCGGCAGCCCGACGCCACGGCGTCCTTCCAGACCGCCTCGTCCAGCAAGCTCTTCTCGAACCGCATGTGCGTCGTCCACTGGATCTGGAGATTCGCATCCAAGAGACCCCGGGTGAGCTTCCGGAAGAGCGCAGGCGGGTACGACTCGTCGGTGAAGTGAAAATGCCGCGTGTGATACTTGTCCCGGAGCCCGCGAATCTCGTCAATGATCTGGTCGATCTTCTTGGTGCGATAGCCGGCCGTATAGCCTTCGCCGTGATCGCAAAACTCACAGCGGCCCCAGTAGCAGCCACGCGTGGCGAGATACGGGAGAATTCGCGTGGGGACGAAATACTTCTCCAGCGGCAGCCCGTCGAAATCAGGCGGCGGCAAGGACGCCATGTCCTCGGCATAACTGAGCTGTGAAGTGTGGATACCCGAGGCATCGCGATAGATGAGATTCGGGATGCCCGCCATATCACGCCCCGCCCCCACCGCCTCGACGAGCTGAAGAAAGGCCGTCTCACCTTCATAGATCACGGCGCTGTCGAACAGCGCGAAGAGATCGTGCTTCTCGGGCAAGACATCGCGCAGCCGGGTGACCGTATTGCCGCCGATCGTCACGTGGATGTCCGGGAAATGCTCTTTGATGAGCGCACAGAACGTCATCGACGAGAACAATTGCTGCTGGAGCACGATCGAGATGCCGATCACATCGGGCCGCTCGGCCTCGATCGCGGGTTTGAGCAGATGCTCGAAGACATCGCGATAGACGTTGACCTGCGTATCGTGCACTGCATCGAGCACTTCCGAGGAGACGAATACTTTATAAGAGAGATCGGTTTCCATCGGCGGCATGCAAATGCGGGCCGGCGCGTAGACCAGGGAGATCGCCTGCGTGACCTCGCGGAACACAGTGATCGCCCATTCCAGCTTGTCGGCGTCGTAGAACTCTTCTCCGCGCACGATCCGCTTGGCGGTCTCGGCCTTTTTCGTCAGCTCGGCAATGTAGTCGCGCGTGAGGTCACAGAGGGCGAGTTGGACGTCCCGCTCCCATTCGGCGAGCTCTCGTTTCCGCGAGAGTTTTCGGTACCGATCAAGCTGCTGCGGGACCCGCCGGAGCACACGCTTCAAGAAGTCCTCGCTGAAGTACCAATCGTACATTTCGAGGTTGATGTCTTTTTGAATCACCTCGTGGCCGGCGGCTCGCAGCACGGCGGTGAGGGTCGGGAGACTCAGATAGGGTTCCGAGGGGTACCAGTCGGGGGGGTAGACGAGCATCACCTTCGTTTTTCGGCCGCTCGCCGCTTCCGACGCTCGACGGTGCAGCTGAATCAGCTCCAGACTGGCCCGCGTGCCTTTGGAATATTCGACTTTCATACCGACACTTCTCCCTTAGGAATCGACGGCTTGAGCATTCTAAGTGGCGATCGACGGCAAGGTCAAGCGACCGTCGCCCCATCAGTCGTGATGATCCCGCCTATTTTGATGGCGCCGATGCCGTGATCTCCTCGTAATACTGCTCCAGCACGCTGCTTCGTTCCGCTTCGACGATCACGAGTTGCCGCTGATCGAAGGTGTTCGCACAATAGAGATACCGAATTGATTGACTCTGCCCCAACTCCACGTGCATCTGGCGGCCTTCCCGGCCCTCTCGCGTGACCTCCTTGAGCACCCGGCGTTCCGGCATCAATGACCACGTCAGTTGCGCCCAGGGCGAATGATTCTCGTAGAGCGGCTGAGCAGCGAACTCACCGGACGGCCCTGCGGGTGCCGCTCTCGCCAGCACCGACTCCACGACCGAGGAGTCCGTTCCAACCCGGGCGACCGCCTCACGATGTCCCGTAATGACTCCCGACGAGGCACGGGCTTTGACGTAGACATACCCGAAACAGCTGCCCCAGCGACCGGTCTCGAATGACACGATGCCATGGCGTGCATCGCGAAGCGTCAGGTGATGATCCCGGGTGCGCCCCGGCAACCGGGCCAGAACCGACTCGCCTATCTTGCCCTGGCAAATCTGAAGATCGTCGCCATTAATCCATTCTGGGTCTTCGTACCATTCCATGCCGGTCGGCGTCGTCGCGCGACTCACGACGAGCAGCGGTCCGTCCTCGGTCGGCTCATCGATGCTCAGGTACCGGATCGGGAGCGGCGGCTCGATCAGCGCGAATCCACGAGCCGCGAGCGCCCGCTGAAACGGCACCCGCCGACCAAGCTGCCGGACTTTTTCAAACACGATCAAGCGACCCTCCGGCAGCAAGCGTGCCGCCAGTCGGTCCAGCCGGAATCCGAGTCCGGTACGCTGCTCGAACTGGCGCTGCAGGCTGCGCGTCTCCGAGCGATCGAAGGTCCACCATCCAATGCTGGGCAGACCCGGGTCGTGCTCCGACTGCAACAGCGCATGGGATGCGATCGCGACATCGGACCGATGCAGATCCGGCGGTTCATCCAGCTCTGAACATTCGAAGACCACATTCTTCAGCTCGAGCTGGGCAGCCCGCTCTTTCGCGATCGCGATCGACCGAGGCGAGCGATCGAGTCCGACGAATTGTGTTTGCGGAAACGACCGTGCATAGAACGTCGTCAGAATGCCGGGACCGCACCCGAAGTCCAAGACGCGGTCCGCCGGTCGGAGTCGTTCGGCGATCAAGGGACCGACGGCCATGTAATAGTCGTAACGCTGACTGTAGAGGACCGGAAGAATGTGGGGGCTGGCCGAGGCGTCATAGAAGGCGATGTCGGCTTCCCGAGGCTGGGCGGACCGGCGCTCTTGAACGAGGCGGTTCAGGGTCGTGAGATCGGAGGGTGCAATCGCCTGGCGTTGCCAGCGATCGTATTCGGCGCCCGAATGGATACGCTTCAGTCCCCACCAGGCGAGATGGCCGGCGAGCGCCTGTTGGAGGTCTGTGCGGAACACGGATCAAATCGAAGTGCTGAGTATAGAGTGCTGAGCGCTGAGTGAACAAACGAGGGTCATGACTACGAGGGCCGCTTCAGCATGATTGCGTCCTCATACGTCACGGGGACGGGATGAGGTTGGCGGAGTTGCCCGGTGCCGAGCACGACGTATTTCTCACACGTCAACTGAGCAAGTCCGATCGGTCCGCGAGCATGAAGACGGGCCGTGCTCAACCCCACGTCGCCACCTAGGCCGAACTGCTCGCCGTCATGGAATCGGGTCGACGCATTCACGAGGACCGCCGACGCATCGACTTCCTGCGTGAACCGCATCGCCGTCGCATAATCCCGTGTCACGATCGTCGCGGTTTGCACCGGACCGTACCGGGCTATGTGCTCCAACGCCTCGTCGAAGCCCGTCACGACCTTGATCGCGAGATCGGCAGCAAGGAACTGCTGAGACCAGTCTTCCTCGGTGGCCTCCTTCACGTTCTTATACGAGCTGAAGGATTGCGAGCCGATGAGGGCCACGGTTTTGGGACAGCCGCGAACTTCCACCCGGAATTCATCGAGGAGCCGGCGCACCAATGCCGGCAATAACGGCCGGGCCGTGTTCTGATGGACGAGCAGGGTGTCGAGCGCGTTCGCCGCTTTGGCGTCCTGCACCTTCGCGTTCACGACGACGTTTTGCGCGAGCGGCAGATCGGTATCGGCATTGATGTAGGCGACCGTGACGCCGCCATCATGGCAGAGGACGGGCACGCGGCTCTGCTCCAGCACGGCTTTCCTAAGCGCGGCGCTGCCTTTTGGAATGATGGCATCCACCATTTTGGGTTGACGAAACAACTCCGCGGCCGCCTCCTTCTCGGGCCGTTCGATGAACGTGATCCCGCCGATCGGAAGGCCCGACTGCTCCGCCGCGTGCCGCCACCAGCCCGCAAGCTTTGCCGTCGTCTGCGTCCACTCGGCCCCGCTCCGGTAGACGCACACATTACCGGCTTTCAGGCACAGCGCGACGACTTCCGTCATGACGGACGGTCCAAATTCCGAGATGACGCCGATGACGCCGATGGGAGACCGCACGCGGCTGACCTGCATCCCGTTCGGGCGGACCGTCATCTCGGTCACTTCCCCAACCGGGTCGGGCAATTCGGCAATCCGGTACAAGGTCTCGATCAACTGCTTGACGTCATCCGCATCCATGCGGACCCGCTCGACGGCCTCTTTGACCCGATCCTTGTTCGTCTCCCCTTCGAGCGTCTTGCCGACCTGTTTGACATCCTGCTCGTTCGCCTCGAGCAACGACTCCTCATGCTCGCCGATCAAGTCGGCGACGGTGCGCAAGACCTGGTTCTTGGCGGTCGTCGAGAGCCGAGCCATCGGACGAACGGCCTCTCTTGCCTTCTTCAGGAGATTGGTGACGACGATCTTGACCGGGACTTCAACCATGTTTTCCCTCGACGAGCGGAATTGGACTATAGCACGCGGTTTTTCGAGCAGTCAAAACGCGCTCCCGTTGCGCCGCGATGCGGGGACACACCGGTGATCCCCTTGTTCCCCGTCGCCTTGGTCACTTAGAATGCCTTGGCTGCTATGACGCCGGACGACGCCCGCGCCTACTACAATTACCTGCTCACGCTCTGTATCCGGAAGGAGGAATCGTTCGGGCCGCTCGCCTTCAGCTTTTTGAAAGAGCACGACCTCGAGCGGCTTCGGCTCACGCCGGAAGAGCAGTTCAATCTGTACATGGCGACGGCGGAGGTCTTCGCCGACGAGCCGAAGCGCTACAACCACAAGCTCGAGTGCCTGCAGAAAGCGTCTGCCATCCTTCGGCGCACGTCCTACGACAATCCGGACCTCGCACGGCAACTGCTCCATGAAATTCAAAAAACGTCGGCCGAATGGGAGCTCTACAATGAAGCGATGCGCGCGCCACGCACGGCGGCCGTGCCGCCGGCCGAGAAGCACCGCATCGTCGTCGAGACCGATCTGCCGGACTATTTTCTCGTGACGGCGCAGAAGCGCGCCTCGGCGTACTACCAACAGAAGTTCAAGCTGCCGAAGGACGCGAAGACCGCGCAACATTTTCCCAGCCAGCACCGCAAATTCGAGTCCGACAACCCGAGCGTCCACAAAGAGTTTGCGGGCGCGTGCGCGCCGTTCATGAGCGCCCGAACCGGCGGCTTTCATCTCATGCTGCCGTTCGATCTCAAGATCAGCCGGCGGCCCGACGATCCGTTGGACGCGGGGCTTCGCATCTGGTACGCGAAGATGGGCTATTCGTTTCCGTTGCGGTACGACCTCGGAAAGCTGGTGAGCTATTACGACGACCAGGTCGTCGACGTGGCGTTGGACGACCCGCACTTGCTGTTCGTCTCGGTATCAGAAGTGAAGGAGCGCGAGCTGGGACAGATCGAGCGCCGCATGCCGGACGACGTCCCTCAAGAGATCGGCCTCCCGCGCGCCTTCCTCGATGCCACCGGGACACTTGGCCCCTATGTGCAGGTCGTCTGCAATTTCAAAGTCTGGTTCGATGCCAACGCGGTGGCGCTGCTGATCCAAGGGGCGCCCGACCTACACGAGTACGGCCTCGAAGGCGCGGCCGGCTTGCTCACCCGGACCTACGCCACCGAGAAGATCCACGCGTATGCGCCCTCGTCACGGCAACCCTGGCAGGACGGCCTCAGCTTCAACTTCGTGAACATGCATCTCCAATTGCTGCCGGGCGTTGACACCGCCGTCGTCCCGTACAACACGCCGATCTTCTCCGTGTACCCGACGCTCGGCTGGCAACACTACGCCTTTGCGGACGCGCGGGAGCTGACTCGATGATCGATCTGCGGAGCGACACCGTCACGAGGCCCACCCCGGCGATGCGTGAAGCAATGGCGCGTGCCGAGGTCGGCGACGACGTCTATGGCGAAGATCCAACCGTCAACCGCCTCCAAGACATGGCGGCGGCCCTGCTCGGCAAGGAAGCGGCCCTCTTCGTGCCGACCGGCATCATGGCGAACCAACTGTCGGTGCGGGCGCAGACGAAACCAGGCGACGAAGTGATCATCGAGGGCCGGTCACACATCGTTCGGTACGAGCATGGCGCGGCCGCGGCCCTCGCCGGTGTCCAGCTCCACTGGGTCACGACGGAGCGCGGCATCATGACGCCGGCGCAGGTTGAAGCGGCCATCCGCCCGAAGGATCCTTACAGCCTGTCGACGGCGTTGATCTGTCTTGAGCAGACGCACAACAGCGGCGGGGGCTCGATCTACCCGCTTCACGTCATCCAGCAGATTCACGCCGTCGCGCATCGGCACGGCGTTCCCATGCATTTGGACGGCGCGCGGCTGTTCAATGCAGTCGTGGCGACCGGCGTGCCGGCTGCCGAGTACGCGCGCTCTTTCGACACGGTATCGTTTTGCCTCTCGAAGGGCTTAGGCGCGCCGGTGGGCTCGGTCATCGTGTCGCATCGGCGGACCATCGAACGCATCCGGCCATTGCGGCGAATGTACGGTGGCGGGATGCGGCAGGCCGGGATTCTCGCGGCGGCTGGCATCTATGCCTTGGAACACAACGTCGGCCGCCTGAAGGATGATCATGCCAACGCGAAGCGGCTCGCGCAGGCACTCCAAAAACTCCCAGGTGTCACCGTGAACCCCGAGCATGTCGAGACCAACATTGTAATCTTCGAGGTCGCCGGCACGCGTACGGCGGGAGAGATCGTGAGGGATTTAAAAGCGGCCGGCGTACTCCTTAACGCCGTCGGGCCGCGAAGCTTCCGGGCGGTGACTCATCTCGACGTCTCGGCCGCCGACATTGACAGCGTCGCGGCCATCTTCGAGCGCGTGCTCGCGGGGCGGTAAACCACGGACCGATTCAGACGGCAATCGAGGGGTGCGGCTGTGGGACCGCACCGGCATCCGCCGGTCCGTTCGGCCGTTCCTGCTTGGCAGCGTCCGGCGAAAGATTCACGTGATCATGCTGATGCTGAATCGTGAAGCCGGGTCCCGTGATCAGCGTGTAGGTGGTCGTTGCCGGACGCACGTCCACTTCCAACACTTGAGACCGGTACGTCAAACGGAACCGCAGCCGGTCCAAGCCGGGTGGCAGTTTCGGGCGGAAGGTCAACTCACCGTTTCCGTCGCGCATGCCGGCAAAGCCATAGACGAAAATCATCCACACGCCGCCCATCGACGCGATGTGGCAACCGTCTTTGACGTTGCCGGCGACATCGCCGAGATCCATGAGCGTCGCGACGCGGGCGTACTCCAACGCCTTGGCCATATCCCCGACTTCCGTCGCAATGATGCTTTGGATGCACGGCGACAGCGACGAATCGTTCGTCGTGAGCGGATCGTAAAACTCGAAATTGCGCTTCTTCAGCTCGGGCGAGAACTGATGCCCGAGCAGGAACATGGCCAGCACCACGTCGGCCTGCTTGATCACTTGATGCCGGTAGATGGTCAGCGGATGGTAGAAGAGCAGCAGCGGGTATTTGTCGGACGGGGTATGCTCGAAATCCCACGGCTCTTGCTCTAGGAATTGATCGTCCTGCGGCGTGATGCCCAACTCCTTGTCATACGGAATGTACATGTGGTCCGCCGCCCGCTTCCAGGCTTCGACTTCCCGGAAATCCAAGCCCGTATCGTGCACCAGCGCGGCGAAGCGCTCGGGATCACGATCTCGCAAACGTTCCACCGTGGCCGCCGCATAGCGGAAATGTTCGCGCGCCATCAAATTCGTATAGGCGTTGTTGTCGACCACCGTATTGTATTCGTCCGGGCCCGTGACCCCGTGGATGCAGAACTGACCGCCTCGGCGTGGCGAGTAGAAGCCGAGGTTGCACCACAGGCGGGCGGTCTCGACCAGCACCTCGACGCCCTCGTGGAACAGGAACTCCTCGTCGCCGGTGGCCTGTACGTATTTGTTCAACGCGTACATGATGTCCGCGTTGATGTGATACTGCGCGGTCCCTGCCGCAAAATACGCCGACGCTTCTTCGCCGTTGATCGTTCGCCAGGGGTACATGGCACCCGGATGGTTCAACTGCCGTGCGCGTGCACGTGCATGGTCCAGCATGCCGTATCGGAACCGAAGGAGATTTTTCGCCGCGCGCGGCCGCGTGTAGATGAGGAACGGAAGGACGTAAATCTCCGTGTCCCAAAAATAATGCCCCTCATAGGCCTGCCCGGTCAGGCCTTTGGCCGGAACGCCGGTGTTTTCGGCGCGCGCGGAGGCTTGCAAGACGTGAAAGAGATTGAAGCGAATCGCCTGTTGCACGGCGGCCTGTGACGCGCGCACATGGTGAGGGTCCACGGTCACCTGAATGTCGCTCTTCTGCCAAAACTCCTGCATGTACTGCTCCTGACTGTTCAGGAGGCTTGCAAAGCCGTCCGCGACACCGCGGTCGATGGTGCGCTCGACCCTTGCGCACATTTCCTGGGGCGGCGCCGTGTGGCTCGTATGATAGGCCATGTACTTGATCAGCGTAATCGGGCGGCCGGGCTCGGCATCGACGCTGACGACCACCTGCCCCGCATCTTCGGTGTGGTGCGTTTCCCAGTTCGAACTGCACGGCGTCTCCAGCACGTGGTCGATTGCACAGGAGAGGATCATTCGGCTCTTCTCCGTGGCATGGCACAGCACGATGCGTTGGCCCTTCGCGTAACTCATCCGTGGGTGCAGCACCTTCCCATGGAAATACTTGGCCTGCCTTGGATCGTGACTGTTGCGTTGCGGCGCCGGCTCGTTCGCGATCATCTCCGATGAAATGACGACCGGAGCGGCGGCATTCAGCACCGTGACCTGATAGAAGATCGCGGCCAAGTGACGATGCTCGAACGAGATGAGCCGCCGTGACTTGATCAGCACGTGCTTGCCGCCCGGCGTTTCCCACAAAATCTCACGGTCCAGCGTGCCGGACTTCATGTTCAATCGGCGGTCGAAACGCAGGACATGGGCATGCGCCAGCCAAAAGGGCTCGTCATCGACGTAGAGCTTGACGATTTTCGTATCCGTCACATTGACGATGGTCTGGCCGGTTTGCGCCAATCCATACGCCTCTTCCGGATAGAGGATCGGCCAGGCTTCATAAAACCCATTGATGAAGGTGCCGTTCTGCCCGATGGGCCCTCCTTCCTCGAAGCACCCCCGCATGCCGAGGTAGCCGTTGCCGAGCGCGAACATCGTCTCGCCCTGCTCGAGCAGACTTGGCATGTATTGCTTCTCGACGACGTTCCACTCGTCCGGTGGATAGATGTGCGGAGCGGGACGGAAGCGTGGGTGATGGATCATAATCCTTCAGGCTGTGATGGTGACCGGCCGGGCCACCTGCGACCGCTGCTAGGCGGCTTGGCTCGGTAGCAATTCCGCAAGGTCTTCAACAACGATGTCGGCCCCGTGTTGACGTAGCGCGTCCGCCTGTCGGCGGCGATCAAGGCCAACGACAAGGCCGAAGCCACCGGCGCGGCCGGCCGCGACCCCTGCCTGTGCATCTTCAATCACGATGGCGCGCAGCGGCGATACATCCAGCCGCCGCGCCGCTTCCAGAAAGGTATCGGGCGCCGGTTTGCCGGCGAGATGCAGTCGGTCGATCTCCACGCCATCGACGCGGGCATCGAAGAGCGACAGCAAGCCGGCCGTCTCAAGAATATCCGCGCAGTGACGGCTCGAGGAGACGACCGCCGTCTTCATTCCGAGCTCCTTCACCAGTCGGAGGTAGCGGACCGTGCTTGGATAGACTTCGACCCCGACCTCGCGGAGTGCCGTTTCGAAGTACTGATCCTTCTTGTTGCCCAAGCCACAGACCGTCTCGCGATGGGGCTCATCGGCGGGTGTTCCCCACGGCAAGGAAATCCCGCGCGACTCCAAGAAGCTCTTCACGCCGTCGTACCGCGGCTTGCCGTCGACGTACACGCGATAGTCCTCTTCGATATCGAAGGGCCGGCAGTCGATGGGGAGCTCGCTCCTGCAGCGAGACAAGAAATCATCGAACAACCGCTTCCACGCCGCGGCATGGACCGCCGCGGTCTTCGTAATGACACCGTCGAGGTCGAACAGAACCGCATGAAACCGCGTGGTGTCGGCGATCGCCGGCATCGTGACGCTCATGATCTTTCACAGGCAAGTCTGACGCCAGTCTGTCGCGGCTTAGATCGTTCTCGCTATCGGACAACCAGAACGGAATTGTAGGGCTCGGTCGAATGCCGCGACAACGACAGATGGTCTTCGAGGAGGGACTTACTCCGCACTCGTGGTCACGCGCATGGGCTGGGGCGCGGGAGGCAAGGAAGAAGGAAACCGCTCGTCGAGCACGGGCCGGCCCTGCCAGTTTGGCATCAATGAGCCGATGAGCATGCCGGCTCCGGCAACAAGGAACCCGACGAGCTGAGGCGGCCAGACGGAATCTTGCGGCACAAGCAGTTCGAGCGTGATCCACGTCGTGAGTCCGCCCCCGATCGCCAACACGGCACCTTGGATGCTCGCGCGTTTCCAATACAAGCCGGCCGCCAGCGGGACAAAGGCGGCGACGAGCGTGATCTTATACGAGTTCTCGACCATCTTGAAGATGCTGGCATTCGTGTTCAACGCAAAAGCCAGCACGATACAGGTGAAGCCGACCATGACGGTGCGCATCGTACGCAAGAACAGTCGATCGGACATCTGGGGAAACATACTCTTTATGATGTTTTCACTGAACGCCACCGAGGGCGCCAACAACGTCGCCGAGGAGCAACTCATGATCGCGGAGAGCACGGCTCCGAAAAAGATGATCTGCGCGGGGATCGGTGTGTAGTGCAGAATCAGGGTCGGTAAGATGAGCTGCGAATCTTGCTGAAGCAAGCCCGTGAATTTCGAGGGATCGACCAGCATGGCGGAATACGCCAGAAACATCGGCACGAACGCGAAGAGGAAGTAGAGACTGCCGCCGAGCACCGAGCCCCGTATGGCCGTGCGTTCGTCCTTGGCGGAGGTGATCCGTTGGAAGACATCCTGCTGTGGGATGGAGCCCAACATCATGGTGAGCCAGGCGCCGATGAACGGAATCCAGGCCCGGGTGCCACCATTCGGGAAGAAGTCGAGCTTGCCCGCCTCGGCCGCATGGTGAAGCACCACGCCGATTCCGCCCGTGAGCCCGCTGATGACCGACGCGATGTAGATCATCCCGCTCATGATGACCGTGATCTGTACGAAATCGAGAATCGCAACCGAGAACATCCCGCCCAAGGTCGTATACGTGAGAACGATCGCCGCGCCCAACACCATGCCCAACGGTTGGCTGACCGCACCATCGGTGACCATCGAGAAGACGAGCCCCAGCGCCTTGATCTGCGCGGAAACCCAGCCCAAGTACGAGATGACGATGCACAGCGTACAGAGGACTTCAACCGTTCGGTTGTAGCGCAGGCGATAGTAGTCGCCGATCGTCAGGAGATTCAGCCGGTAGAAGCGGCTGGCGAACAACAGCCCCGCGAGGATCAAACAGAGGCTCGAGCCGAACGGATCCGCGACGACGCCTCGGAGCCCGTCCTTTACGAACGTCGCCGAGATGCCGAGCACCGTCTCGGCACCGAACCACGTGGCGAAGACCGTCGCGGTCACGACGGGCAACGGCAGGCACCGCCCCGCAACCGCGAAGTCCTTTGTGGTGTGGACGCGGGTTGCCGCGTACAAACCAATCCCGACCGAGACGAGGAGGTAGAGGATGACGAAGCCAAGGATCATGGGTTCGCCAATGCGACGGATGAGGCTAAGACGGTCTTATGGCCATTCCGTAAGAAGTATAGATGATGACGAAGAGAAAGCCGGGCGGATTCTAACGGGGGCCGATCGAGAAGGCAACATCCTCGTTTTGGCGCGACAGGAACCGCGCGGTGAACCACCTGCGGGCCGGGACGCGCCAGAGTTGTGGCCAACGGCGACATTCAAGAAATAGAGTCGCGGAGCGACGCCGCTTCCGGGGCTCGGCCGCCATGACCCGTTGGTAGGTCTGGCGCGCCACGGTAGATGGTTGTTCACCGCGCGGTTCCTGTCGCGCCAAAGACGGCGTCCAACGGAGTCGCACATCTTCTCTCCCTTGTCGCCACTCGGACAACGGGCATTCCCTTACACATTTCTTCTCCGATGGTCCACTTATGGCGGGCGGGCTTGACGCTGCACGATCCATCCCACGACGGTGTCACGACTGGGTCATCACAGCGTTCCCAACCGCCACGTGCAGTGCCTCCTTTTCCTCTTCACGTCTCTTCTCTTCGCATCACCAGTCTCCGGGGAAGAACCGCGCACCCCCGTGGCCGGCGAAGCATTTCATACCGAAGTCTTCGGCGAACCCGTGTTCGTGCCTGGCCGAGACCGACGGCAGGTCACGGCGGTGAACTTCGGCGTCATGTGGATTCCCAACGGCCCGACGTTTTTGGAAGTCCTGCCCTTCGGGTCGCTGTATCTGTGGCGAAACTGGGACGACGGCCATCACCGCCTACGCGCGACGATTGCGGCGGCCGTGAACGATATCAATTACAACATCGGCTCCCACGAGTTGAAAGGCCTGGAGCTCGTCTTCACGTTCGACAATATGATCATCCCGCTCGGCCGGTCGGAATACGTCGAGGGGCAGCGGATCGAACCGGTCGAAGTGGAGTGGAACTATGTGTATGCCGGTTTGGGTCTCGGTTATCGGCGACTGCTCGCGCCTTGGCATCAGGACAACGCCGCGGAAATTACCCTGACCTACGAACCCGGATACCGATGGTTCCAGCGCACCCGCGGGACTTCGCCCAATTTCATCGTCCCGTCGGATACGTATGAAGGGCGGGCACACCTGCGCCTTCGCGTGGATACGTTGGAGCGGAACGTGATGGAATTGCCGCACCGCGGCTACGCGTTCGGAGGCGACCTGATCTACGCCCATCGGTCCCATTGGGAACCGTGGGGCGGCGTGGCCTTCCCATCTCCGGACGTGCACAAGGAAAAGGACTACCTGGCTGCCAGCGCTTATGCCGTGGCGGCGGGAGGCGTGCCGTTTGTCGCGAGCGAGCGCCACCGGGTCATTGCGACGGGGTATGTCGCAACGGGCAGGAACCTGGACCGCTTTTCAGCGTTTCGCCTGCCCGGCCGTCCCACCGGCTATGAGTGGGAGGCCCTTTCGCTCCCGTTGATGCCGGCGGTGGCCTTCAACGAATTATTCCCGCGCCGCTACTACATTGCCAATGTCCAGTACCGATACGAGGCCCTGTTTTTCCTGTATCCGTACATCCGTGGGACGTTTGGGGTCGTGGACCGTCCGCGGTTCGGCCCGGATGGTGAGATCCGCTTTCAAATGGACGCACTGCCGGCGATCAGCGGCGGGGTGATCAGCGGCGCGCCGTGGCGCTCACAGATCGAACTGAACTATAGCTACAACTTTGGCATCTTCCGCGACCCTGGCGGTCACATCACGGAAGGAGGCCACGGGTTCTTTGCCATGTGGTCGAAGGAACTGTGATGGCGCTGTTATCGACCATAGGTCGCAGTCAGCGTCCCTTTGGCTAATGCGTTCTGATTGAGATAAAAGCCCACCATCGCGCCCGACGCCTCTTGCTTGAGCGGAAGCTGATCGACCTTCAAGGCGTAGACGGTAAAGATGTACCGGTGCGGCTTGTCGCCCGGAGGTGGACACGGTCCGCCGTACCCGGGTTGGCCGAAATCGGTCATGCTCTGAATACTCCCGGGCGGAGTCGCGCTGCTGTCCGGCTTGCCGGCCCCGGCCGGCAATGTGTGGACGCCAGGCGGGATGTTGAAGATCACCCAGTGCCACCAGCCGCTTCCGCTCGGCGCGTCGGGATCGTAGACGGTCACCGCGAAGCTTTTCGTATCCTTGGGCGCGTGCTCCCAATGGAGCTCGGGCGAGACGTTCCCGCCCTTACAGCCGAATCCGTTGAAGACCTGCTCGTTCCCGATAGTGCCTTTGTCCTTGATCGTCGGACTCGTGAGATGAAACTCTGCTGCGAAGCCGGAGGAGACGACCGATACAAGAAAGATAACGGCTAACGACCACATCACTCACCTCCTGTCTCTATGCCCGGGGCTCTGCAGCGGGCTCTTCAACACGTGTCCCAACAAAACTCCAAAGGGAAGGAGGTCGTGAACTTGCCGGCCGCCCTCAGGAGGCTGGTTTACGTCAGTGGGATCCGAGTCTTGTTCCGTGCCAGCCACGTGTCGAAGTCTTGCAACTCTGGATTGAGCCTGCGGGCGATCTTCGGATCGCGCGCGCCACAAAAGATCTCCTGAAAATCGCGTTTGAACTGAAACATGTTGCCGAGATCGTCGGCACCGGGAAAGCCGAAGGTGCGATACACCTCAGGCGTCACGGCGTGGTACCGGACCTCTTGACCGAGTGCGTGGCTGAGCTTTGCGGCCATTTCAGCGCTGGTCAACTGTTCGCCGGCGATCCCCACGGTCTTTCCGACATAGTCGTTCCCCTGTTTAAAAATGCCGAACGCGCATTTCCCGATATCCTCCACCGCGATGCCGGGCAACTTCTTATCGTCCATCGGCAAGGTGATGGTGAGCTTGCCATCCGCTCCTTTCTTCGGACCCATCCCGAAGTAGATGAAATTCTCCCAATAGAACGACGTGAGCAAAAACGTGGTTGGGACGCTGAGCTGCCTGAAGAACTGATCCGCTTCGCCCTTCGCGTCGAAATGCGGGACCTTGTATTTGCCCATCAGCGTCGGCATCCGAGTGTCCGCGAGTGGCACCCACCGTCGGGTGTCCTCCAGCGTTGACCAGATCACGTGAGACACGCCGGTCTCCTTCGCAGCCTCGGCCATTGCGTTCGCCTGCGCCAACTCACGTTCGGGAGAAAAATGCTCCCAGTAATTGGTCACGCAAAAGGCCCCGCCCGCTCCTGCAAACGCTTTTTTGATGGTTGCACGATCATCGAGGTTCGCCGCAACGATTTCGACACCCGACGACGCCAGTTCCTTCGCCTTGGTAGAGTTCACGTCCCGTGTCAAGGCGCGCACGCTGAACCGGCCGCTCTTGTCCGCGAGAATCGCACGGACGAGTCCTCCACCCTGCATGCCCGTTGCCCCAACGACGGCAATGATTGTCCGTTGTGCCATCACGCCCCCGATCCGTGAAGGCTAATCGCTAACACAGCCGAAGTGACGAGAACAAGACGAAAGGAATTGCGTACTGAAGGAGAGAATGAGCTTGCGAAACAAGTGAAGGACGCCTTGGCCCTCGAAGAGGAGGACCAAGGCGTGACCGCTACTGACCGCCTCCGGTCTTCCCCGTCTTTCCTTGTTTGCTCGCCTTCGGCGCTTCGTCATGTGGACCGAGATGGCTGTCCCGGCCACCGGTGAGATCGGCGCCCGTGTTCGTCTGCGGCGACATCGATTGTTGATTGACCAATTCTTGACCCTGCTGGGTCTTATCCGACCGCTGCTGTTGAAACGCCTGCCGCTCTCCCGCACCGCTGCGCCCGCCGCCGCTCGGTTCCGCGGCGAAGCTCGGTGTGGAAAAGGCACACGCAGCAATCAAGGAGCAGAAGGCCGTCGCTTGTAGGAACCGGCTCATGCATTCCTCCTTCGAAAAAATAATCACGAGCCTACACCCCAACGTGGCGCTTCGTCTGTCAGTCGTCATTGCGTTTCAGATACCGAGTTGGGGATGGTGGAAGGCCGGTGGGTGTGAGCCGCCGGATGAAGGCCTAGGCAATCATCGAAGAAGAGAGGCGCGGTGACGTTTTAAGACAGGCTGGACGATGGAGAGGTCACGGCTTCCGCAGCCCGGGCGAGAAGCGTTTTCAGATCGAAGGGCTTCCGGAGAATTTGGCACCCATATTGGTAGGCTCCCAGTCTTTGCAGCCGCTCGTCAGAATACCCCGAGATCAACAAGGTGCGGAGCGAAGGGCGGAGAGCGACCAACTCACGGACGAGCTCAAGGCCGTTCGCAACGCCTTTCACGTCACCGCCTCGCCGGGCCACTTCCTCCGGCACTAACCCCACGTCGCTGATCAACAGATCGATCTGACCGCCATAGGTGCGACACAGATGCAGGGCATCCGTCCCGTTGGCCGCAAGAAGAATGTGCCATCCGTTCGCGCGCAGACCGTTGGCCAGGATCAATCGAATGGACGGGTGATCATCAACCAAGAGAATCGTCCGCTGCTGTGGCAGGGTCTCCGTCCGGCTTGCGACGTCACCTTCACGTTTTTCCATGATCGTCAGACCTTCCCTTTCGTTTTTGATTGAAACCCGCACGAGCGGCAGACCGTGTAGCCGGTCAAGGTCCCGGCAAACCCGACCTCCTGCTCCACATCACGGTGGGGGCAGGGCAAATCACCCAGGTGCTTCCAAAGCTGTCGTAGGCCTTCGGCGACGCTTTCCTTCACAGACACCTCCTCGGCTGACAGCGAGATGTGTTGCTAAAAGATAACAGGCGTGGCGTCCCGGCCAATAGGGCAGAAGTCGTACGCCCATCGCGAATGAAACATGGAGGAACGAGAGGGAAAGCGGCTAAGGCGCGCCTCTGAACACCTCAGCGTCAGGGCGATTAAATATCGAGCTTCAATTGAAGATATTGAGCAATGTGTTTGCTCATACGATCTTTTCAACTATTGACACCCCATGCATTCGCATGTAACCATTGGATACATGCGATCGATCGCCTCCCTGGAAATCCCGTCGTTCACAATCGCCGTCTTGCGGCGATATGATCCCTCGCTTCGCCATCGTCCAATCGGGATTATCTCCCCAGACGCACCGACACGGCTTCGGGTGGTCTCCGAGGAAGCCTCGGCGGACGGCGTTCGTCCCCGCATGCCGATCGACTTGGCCCGGCGGCTCTGCCCGTCACTTCGTCTCGTCACGCCTCCGCCCGACCGGATCGCGACCGCTCAGGAAATGGTCCAAGCCGTTGTTCGACGATTTGCCCCGGTCTGGGAGCCGGTTCACCCCGGTCATGTCTTCCTGGACTTGACCGGCACGCAGCGGCTCCTCGGGCCGTCGATCGACACGGCGGCGCGGATCGAACGCGAAATCCAACGCGACCATGGCTTACCCGCAGTCGTCGGTCTCAGCACGAACAAGCTCGTCTCACACGCCGCCGCGGGGATCATCGGCCCTTCCCACCTCTGCGAAGTCCGGCCCGGTGAGGAACAGGCATTCCTCGATCCGTTACCGGTGACGGCCCTCGATCGCTGTCTCGAAGCACTCTCGCCGCACACGCGCGAATTACTGACCGATCTCAACCTTCGCACACTCGGAGCCATCGCCGCCGTTCCCCTCCCCCACCTCGAATTGGTCCTTGGGCGTACGGCCGTCGTCCTGCACGAATGGTCGCACGGCATCGATCGTTCGCCGGTGCTTCCTCTCCTCAAGCAGCCGTCGGTCGAAGAGTCTGTCACGCTCATGCCCGTAGAGGTCGATGCGCATCGGCTTCGGGACAGCGTGTATGGCTTGATCGACCGAATCTGTAGGGTGTTGCGAGCGCGAAGTTGCGGATGCGGTCGCTTGCGGCTGATGCTTCGATACGCCGATCAGATGGAAGTGCGGAAGCGTCAGACGGTCGCCCCGCCGAGTGCCTGGGAATCCGAGCTGTATGGTCAGGCGACCGCGTTGTGGGAACGGGCATGCCGGCGCCGCGTTGCGGTTCACCAAATCACGCTCGCCGCCGAGGCGCTCGTCCCCATCGATGCACGACCGGACCGCCAGCTCTCGCTGTTCGAGGATCATGACGTCACCGCCGGACAAGATCGCCGGCAACGATTGGCACAGGCACTCGACCACCTTCACTCTCGATTCGGCGAACGCGCGATCCGCTGGGCACGATCATCGGCCTGCCCGCCACCTCGAGCCCGCCGTCACCGACCGTGATGCGATGGCCTCATTCACCCACCTGCACGTTCATTCGGAGTATTCGCCGATGCGCGGGGTCTCGACGATCGAGTCGCTGTGTGCCGCGATCCGCGCCCAAGGCGGGAGGACGCTTGCACTCACCGATACGAACGGCCTGTACGGAGCCATCCGGTTTCTCGAGCTTGCGCGTCAGTATGAGTTGAATCCGATCCTCGGCGCGGAACTCACGACGGACACACATCGCGCGCTTCTGCTCGTCAAAACCTTGGACGGCTATGCGAATCTCTGCCGGTTGTTGTCCGCGCGGCACACCGATCCGGCCTTTGATCCGATCGACGCCGTCGCACGCTTCCGCGACGGCTTGATCGTGCTGACCGACGACGAGCGAGCGCTCGCGAGCTGGATGCAGCACTCGAAGGAAGACCTCTATGTCGAACTGACACCCGGATCGGAGATGCACCGCGCGGTGGCGTGCGCCCGCGGGCTCAGCCTCCCGCCGGTCGCCACGAACCGCGTGCACTTCATTCACCCGCAAGAATTCACCGTTCATCGCCTCCTGCGCGCCATCGCGCTCAACACGACCTTGTCGCGCCTCTCACCCGAGGCCTCCTGCGCACCCACGCACTGGCTCATGCCGCGCGCGCGACTCGAGCGCGCGTTCCCTCATATCCCGGAGGCGCTTGACAACACCATCCGAATCGCGGAAGCGTGCCGCACCGACTGGCGATTCGGCGAGACGATCTTTCCCACGTTTCGCCGGCTCTCCGATCACGACGCGTTTTTCGTGTTGCGGGAGAAGGCCTATGAAGGAGCGAGGCGGCGATACGGCACGGTGACTCGAGCCGTCCGCGATCGTCTCGAATGCGAATTGCACGTGATCCGCGACAAATCGTTCGCCCATTATTTTTTGATCGTCGAGGAGATCGTCCGGCAAGCGCCGCGAACGTGCGGCCGCGGGTCGGTGGCCGCCTCGATCGTCTCCTACTGCCTGGAGATCACCCACGTCGATCCGCTTCGTCATCATTTGTTTTTCGAGCGCTTCTTGAACCCCGGCCGGAAGGATCCGCCGGATATCGACATTGATTTTCCCTGGGACGAGCGCGATGCGCTCATCAAACGGGTCTTCAAGCAGTACGGGGGCGAGCGGGCTGCGATGGTTGCCAACCACAACACACTGGGCCTCCGTGCGGCGATTCGCGAGGTCGCCAAAGTGTACGGGCTTCCGGCCGAGCATATCGGCCGCGTCTCCGCACTCGTCATGCGGCGGAAGGATTTTCTCTGGTTCGAGCGACAAGCGACGGCGGCGCAATGGGCCGCCCGCCTCGCGACCGACCTGCGCCTCGACGCCCCGTGGGCGGACATCCTGACCGCGGCCGTGTCGGTGCAAGGGCACCTGCGCCACCTCTCGGTGCACTGCGGCGGCATTGTGATCGTGCCGGAGGAGCTCCGTCGGTACGTGCCCGTCGAAGTCGCGGCGAAAGGCGTGCCGGTCATTCAATGGGAAAAGGACCAGACGGAGGAAGCGGGCCTCGTCAAAATCGACCTGCTGGGGAACCGCTCGCTCGCCGTGATCCGCGACGCACTCGCCGCCATCGAGCAGAACACCGGCCGGCGCATCGACTACGCCGCCTGGGACCCGCTCCACGACCCGGCCACGTGCGACCTGATCCGCCGCGGCGAGACCATCGGCTGCTTCTACATCGAATCACCCGCCACCCGCTTGCTGCTCAAAAAATTGTGGGACGGCATGCCGGCCGAGCAACGGGCGGCCGCCGACGTCTTCGAATACCTCGTGATGGTCTCCTCGCTCGTGCGGCCGGCCACCAACCATTTCGTCGATGACTTCATCCGCCGCGCGCACGGCGAGCCGTATCGGCCCCTTCACCCGCTGGTCGAGTCGATCCTCGAGGAGACTCACGGCATCATGGTGTATCAAGAAGACGTGACGAAGGTCGCGATGGCGCTCGCCGATTTTTCGCTCGAGGACGCCGACCAACTCCGCAAGGTGCTGAGCAAGAAGCACAAGGAGCGGCAGCTTCGCGATTACCATGCCCAGTTTTGTCGCGGGGCGGCGAAGAACGGGGTGGTGCCGGCGACGATCGCGCGCATCTGGGACATGATCATGAGTTTCGCCGGCTACAGCTTCTGTAAGCCGCATTCGGCGAGCTATGCGCAGGTGTCGTTCAAGTGCGCCTATCTCCGCGCACACTACCCGGCCGAGTTTCTCGCCTCGGTGATCAGCAATGAAGGCGGCTTTTACTCGACCTTCGCCTATCTGTCGGAGGCCCGGCGCATGGGGCTCACGATTCTGCCGCCGGACGTCAACGCGAGCGACCGGGCATACACCGGCGCGGGCCGCACGATCCGCGTCGGCTTGATGCAGGTCACGTCACTGCGCCGGACCACCGTCGACCGCCTGACCGAAACACGGGATGCCGGCGGGCCCTTCCGCTCGTTTCACGACTTTCTCGATCGCGTCAAGCCGGACCGCGCGGAAGCGCGCATGTTGGTGAAGGCCGGCTGCTGCGACTCGATCGCAGGCGATCTCACGCGGCCCGCCCTGCTGTGGCGACTCTATGCGGGGCCGCAATCGACAACGGCCCTGCCCGTTCCCGAGGACTATTCGCGTGAACAGCAACTCGCGGACGAGATCGAGACGCTCGGCTTCGTCCTCCGGTGCCATCCGCTCGAGTTGTATACGGACCGGGCCCGGCGCGGAATCGTCGACGGCCGTGATCTACCTCGGTACATCGGACGGCGTGTGGCCCTGCTCGGCTGGTTGATCACCGAGAAATTCGCCGAGACCAAGGACGGCCATCCGATGGAGTTCGCGACCTTCGAGGACCTCACGGCACTCTACGACGTGACGATCTTCCCCGACGCCTATCGACGTTTCTGTCATCGCCTCGCGTCGAATCGCGCCTATCTGCTCCACGGTCTCGTGGAGCAGCAGTTTTCAGTCGTCACGGTGACCCTGCACGAGTTGTACGATCTCGGCGCGCCGCCCGTCGCTGCCGAGCAGGACCGCCCTCCGACGCTTCAGTACTTCGATTTGAATCCCACCGCTTAGCGCGTCACAGCCCGCTGATGGCGCGGCCCCTCAGGCGCTCCTGCTGTAGACATGCGCCCGATAAGGACCTTACTCATCAGCCGACCGGGCTCCGGGGTTGATCTCCTATCGGCGCTGTACGCGACACGAGAGTACAGTCACAACAGGATACGCACCGCCATGCCGCTCGATGGACGAGACTGTGATGCGTTGATCGGCACCGACATGGACACGCAGAGGAGGCTCTGGACGTTCCAACGCGCGGGCTGGATCGGCATGGCGGTCATCGTCCTCCTCGGACTCACCGGTTTCTTTGGAAACGGCCCGATCAGCCGCGTCACACGGGCCACGCCGGAAGGCGACGCGTCGATCGACTATGACCGCTTCGTCCGATATGACTCCGTCAGCCGTCTTCGCCTCCACATCCCCGTAAAGGCCGGCGATCCCATCGGCATTTTCGTCAGCCAAGGATACCTGGATCGGATCGCGATCACCCAGGTGACGCCCCATCCTGAGACGGTCGACGCGCAGCCCGACGGCGTGATCTTTCACTTCCATCCCGGGAGGCCGGGTGCCGCCGCGACGGTGATCTTCGATTTCAAGCCGAATACGGTGGGCACACTGACGGGGAACATCGGCGTACCAGGCACCGCGCTCTTTGCCGTGCAGCAGTTCAGCTATCCGTAAGCGCACTCAACGGCGAGGCTTGTATGGAATCCGTTCTTCGCGCGACGATGGTGTTCGTCATCCTGCTGATCGTGTTCCGCATCGCCGGGCGACGGACGCTCGCGGAGTTGACCCCCTTCGACTTCGTCCTGCTGCTCATCATCAGCGAGGCGACGCAAAACGCGATGATCGGAAATGATTACTCGATCATCAATGGCATGCTGGTGGTGGTGACGTTGGTCGGGCTCGACATTCTGCTGTCGCTTGCAAAAGCCCGGTGGCCCCGGCTGGAGCATTGGCTCGACGGCCGGCCGATGGTGCTGGTGGACCACGGCCACCCGCTCAAGGACCGGATGAAGCGATCACGGGTCGATGAAGAAGACATGCTCGCCTCCGCGAGGATGCTCCACGGCTTGGAGCGCATGGAACAGATCAAGTACGCGGTCCTCGAAGTCAACGGCGGCATTTCCATCATCCCCAAGTAGGTCTTCGCGGCGATCACGATGGCACAACGCAATCATCCGGACCGCTCAGCGGCCGATTTCATCCCCGTGCACCCAACCCTGGCGGCGCTGCGCAATGCCGCCAAGGACTGCACCGGCTGCGATCTGTACGAGCGCGCGACCCAAACGGTGTTCGGCGAAGGGGCCGCTCACGCGCAGGTCGTGTTCGTCGGCGAGCAACCGGGCGATCAGGAAGACGTGGCGGGCCATCCCTTCGTCGGGCCTGCCGGCCGCATACTCGATAAAGCGTTCACGGAAGCGGGAATTGCGCGAACCGAGGTCTACGTGACCAACGCAGTCAAACACTTCAAATGGGAGCCGCAAGGCAAACGGCGCAAGCACAAGCGGCCCTCGGCGGCGGAAGTCGCGGCCTGTCGGCCGTGGTTGCTCGCGGAACTCGATGTCGTAAAACCGGCCGTCGTCGTCTGCCTCGGCGTCACGGCCGCCCAATCGATGCTCGGAAAAGCCGTCAGATTGAATGAGACGCGCGGCCGCTTCCTTCGGTCCCCCTCGGGAAGGGAGATCTTTGTCACGGTCCACCCCTCATCCATCCTCCGCCATCCGGAACGCGCGCAACAGGAGGCGGAATACAAGCGACTGGTCGCTGATTTGAAAATGGTCGCCGAGCGCGTGCACCGGCCAAGAGGCGCAGCATAACCATGCCGACCGATGCCGACGGGGACTTGCATGGCAACGTCCCGGACAAGGCCCACACCGCGCTCCTGATCATCGACATGATCAGCGACTTTGCCTTCCCGGGCGCGGAGGCGATGGTGCCGGCGGCGTTCGAGGCGGCGCGGCGGATCCAGACACTCAAGCAGCGGATGAAGGCGCGCGGCATCCCGACGATTTACGTGAACGACAATTTCGGGAAATGGCAATCGGATTGGTGATTGATAATTCTTGGGCCAAGGCTTCTTTTCATTAGGTGGAATAGCCAATC